>CAZAOL010000081.1:0-7300 GCA_964486785.1 uncultured Oscillospiraceae bacterium | reverse complement strand
CCGGCATCATCAACCTGCCCGAGGGCGTTGAGATGTGCATGCCCGGCGACAACGTTGTTATGAATGTTGAGCTGATCACCCCCATCGCTATCGAGAAGGGTCTGCGCTTCGCTATCCGCGAGGGCGGCCGTACCGTCGGTTCCGGTGTCGTCACCGAGATCTACGAGTAATTCTTGGTTCTTTCAAAAGACAGGCGCTGCCGTTTGGCAGCGCTTGTTTTTTGGGCTGCGGTGCGGAAATGCCACTCCGAAGTGCCGTAGCGCAGACCGATTAACCAATCCATGGAACGCGGGATGCCCCGGCGGGTGCTGATTTCCGGCACATCTCCCGGCAGATTTTGCAGAAGCTCTGTAAGGCGGGAGAGGGATTCGGGGTCTGTTTCCTGCCATGGCTGACGGTTGTAGCGGATATAGCGGTCAGCTTTGGTTCGGTAGATATGTTCGATTCCGTCTGTGCGGTGGAGGGTAATGTGGAATGAGGAAAGGGGCAGCGTTTCCGGGTCTGTATCCGGCGTGAACCTTTGCCCGACTTGCCGAAGCGCGTTTAAAATCTGTTGAAGCTTGTGTGGCTCGGTATAGATTTGCCGGGTAACCATACCGCGATGCTCTCTTGTGACGGTAATCTCCGATACCACACCGACAGAAGGGGCTTTCTCCGCGGCCCGTCCGCAGCCGGTGCATAGAAGCAAAAAAAGGACAAGCACTGCAATTTTTCTGTATTTCATAAGCATCCCTCCCACGGCTATTTTGCGTCAGGTGTTTTTCCGTAACCGTGAAAGTTTCAGGAAGGTTTGGAAATCAAGTGTGCCACACGTTTTTTTGGCAGAGAACGTTGCGCGCAAAAAAATAGGGCGGGAAATAAAGTGGAAATATGGGCTTGTCTTACAAAAGTTCTTTACAAAGTAGGATGGTTATGGTATAATCTGCATAGTGCGACACTAGGGTGTCGAAAATTTACTAGTATTGGAAGGAGAAAACATGAAAAAGCGTATTGTATCAATTCTGCTGGCTGTGATTATGGTCGCCACGCTGATTTGTGGTGCCATTCCCACAATGGCAGCCGATCGGGGCGACATCATTATTCGCATCCATTATCACCGCGAAGACGGTGACTATACCAACTGGCAGTTGTGGGCTTGGGATTTCGATGGCAAGGGCAACATTTATGGCACCGGCCTGGACGGTTCTCCCACAGATTCCGCCGCTTATGCCTATGAAGAAGGTGAGGATGAGGTCATCTTTACCATCGGCGCGAAGAGCGGCACCATGCGTATTGGCTACATTGTCCGTAAGGGCGAGTGGGAAGCCAAGGACGTAGAGTTTGACCAGCACATCAATATTACCGGTATTCTGTCCGGTACTGTGGATTTCTATGTGGAGTCCGGCGTTCCCTCTCAGACCAGCGGCGATATTTCCACTATGCCCAGTGTTGACGATCTGGTGGAGAAGGGCTTCATGGTAAAGGGCGATGATGTCAAGGAAGGCATTATGGTTACCAATGCGTCTTACAAGACTGCAAACCGTGACGGTAAGCCTGAAATGACTGTTACTGTGTCCAGCGGCCTGTCCTACGAAGCAGACTTGAATACCTTTAAGGTGTTCAACAGTGACGGCGAAGTCGGCATTGAGAGCATGCGTTTGGCCGGCACGAACTACTATCTGGTTCTGAGTGAAGAGCTGAATCTGAGCCGTGGCTACAGCATCAGCTTTGAGGGCAGCAACTACGATGTTACTATGCCCGATTATTACAGCACGGAGGAGTTCGTGAGCCAGTACATCTACGAGGGCGACGACCTTGGCATGACCTATACCAAGGAAAGCACCAAACTGCGTGTATGGTCTCCGCTTGCTCTGAGTGTTTCCGTCAACCTGTATAACAAGGGCAGCAGAGCGGAAGAGGAGAATCCCTTCAAGACCGTGGAGATGACTCCCGATGTCAACGGCACTTGGGTCACCACTCTGGAAGGTGATATGAACGGTATTTACTACACCTATGTGGTCACCACCGATACCGAGACCAACGAAGCCTGCGATCCTTATGCCCGTACCACCGGCGTGAACGGCAACCGTGCCATGATCATTGATCTGGACGCTACCGATCCCGAGGGCTGGGAGGATGATGTCAACCCCAATGCCGACCTGCGTTATGTGGATTCCGTTATCTACGAGCTGCACGTTCGTGATGCCAGCATCCATGAGAGCTCCGGCGTTAAGGATGAGCTGAAGGGCAAGTTCCTGGGCCTGATTGAGTCCGGCACCAAGACCTCCGGCGGTGTTTCCACCGTTCTGGATCACATGATTGACCTGGGCGTTACCCATGTGCATCTGCTGCCTTCCTATGACTTCGCCACTGTGCAGGAAGATAAGCTGGATGACGATACCGTCAGCCACTTCAACTGGGGCTACGATCCTCAGAACTACAATGTTCCCGAGGGCTCCTACTCCACCGATCCCTACAACGGTGAGGTTCGCGTCAGCGAGTTCAAGCAGATGGTGCAGGGCCTGCATAATGCCGGCATCAGCGTCATCATGGACGTGGTTTACAACCATGTTTACGACTCCAATAAGTTCTGCTTCAACCAGATCGTGGATGGTTACTTCAGCCGTCCCGGCTCCAATGGCTCCGGCTGCGGCAACGATACCGCTTCCGAGCGCGCCATGGTCAAGAAGTACATCGTTGACTCTGTCAACTACTGGGTGGACGAGTACCATGTAGACGGCTTCCGTTTCGACTTGGTGGGTCTGATTGATGTCGATACCATCAACGAAATCGTAGAGACTGTTCATGCCAAGCGGCCTGATGTGATTTTCTACGGCGAGGGCTGGACTATGAGTACCGTACTGACCACCTCCGCTACTTTGGCTACTCAGACCAATTCCACCAAGACCCCCAGCTTCGCTTACTTCAGCGATACCATCCGTAACGCTCTGAAGGGCGGCACCTACGGCGGCGTGTCCAAGGGCTTCATCTCCGGCGCTGCCAGCAATACTGCTGAGCTGTTTGCCTGCTTCAAGGGTATGCCTAGCTGGTGCAGCACTCCCTCTCAGTCCATCAACTACATCTCCTGCCACGACAACAACACCCTGTATGACCACATCACTATGGTCACCAGTGATGCGACCGCCGAGCAGAGAGTTGCTATGAACAAGCTGGGCGCGGCATTCTACATGACCGCTCAGGGCATCCCCTTCTTCCAGGCCGGTGAGGAGTTCCTGCGTTCCAAGCCTGACGGAAAGGGCGGCTATGATGAGAACAGCTACAGCTCCGGAGACGGAGTCAACGCTCTGATTTGGAGCGATCTGGAGAACGCTGCTTACAAGGATGTTTACGACTACTACAAGGGCCTGATTGCTTTCCGTAAGGAGCACGCTGCTCTGCGTATGGACGATGCTTTGGATGTCAACTCCAATGTGAGCCAGTTGAGCGGTCTGGCTGCCAATGTGGTGGGCTATGAGATCAAGGCTGACGCGGTGGAGGACAACAACATCGTGGCTGTGTTCAATGCCAACCGCGAGGCTACCAGCGTCACCCTGCCCGCGGGCGAGTGGACTGTGTACGTTAACGCGTTGGATGCCGGCACGACTGCCTTGGCCAACGTTTCCGGCACGGTTTCCGTGGATGCGTTGAGCGCACTGGTGCTGGTTCAGGACGGCGTGATTGCCGGAACCAATTCCGGTAATTCCACCAATACCGGCAATACCGGCTCTGACGTTGAGGAGATTGACAACACCGGCATCATCATTGGTATCATTGTTGGTGTGGTTGCTGCAATCGCTCTGCTGGTTGTTGGCCTGCTGAAGAAGAAGAAATAATTTTTCCCTTCCAATTTGGGCGTGCCGCTTAGGCGGCACGCCTTTTTTTGCATAAATGACGGGCTGGCAAAATGCCAGCCCGTGTGTTATTTTGTTAGGTTTCGTATCCATGCGCCACGGCGAATCATGATATATCCAATCACGCATTTGATCAAGTCCGTGCTTTGGCATATCAGGAATAGCCAAATAATATTGAGGTCGGTAAATCTGCTCAGGATAAACGCCAGCGGTACACACACCGTCCACACAAAGCAGCTATCGAACAGAAAGGTTACCCCTGTTTGACCGCCGGAGCGGAGGGTGAAATAGGTGGCGTTGGTGTAGGCGTTAAAGGGCATGAGCAGGGCGTTGATGCAGATTAAGGTGGTCGCCAGCTTCTGCACCTCCGGGGTCGTATTGTAAATCCGGGGGAACACGCCGGAAACCGCAGCCATCAATCCGCCAAAGAATAGACAGGATACCACGCTGACACAGATCAGCTTTCGGTTTTGATCCTTTGCTTCCTCCGGCGGACATCCGGACCCCAAAAGCTGACCCATAATAATGCCGACGGAGTTGCCCATGGACAGGAACACAACGCTGCTGAGATTATACAGCGTGTTTGTGATGTTCATGGCGGGCACAACGTCCAAGCCGCAGGTAGAATAACATTGACTGGTTATTGCCATGCCGCTGGACCAAAGAAACTCATTCATCATCAGCGGCAGTCCCTTTATGAAAATCTGCCTTAAAAGGGGAGCGGGAATGTGCATGGATGCAAATGCGTCTTGAATAAACGCTGCCCGTTTGGGGTGCAGGTGTGTCCAACCGGCAACAACACCCAGTTCCACAAACCGGGAAATGACTGTGGCAATCGCCGCGCCGTTAACACCCAGTCTCGGCGCACCGAAGTGACCGAAAATCAGTATATAATTCAGGATCAGGTTGGATACAACAGCGGTGATGCCCGCGACCATGGGAACGACGGTTTCTCCGGTTTCCCGAAGGGTAGAGGAATAGGCATTGGCCAGCGCAAACGGCAGCAGCCCAACCAGCATAACCTTCATATATCCGATGCCGTATTCCAGAATGGCATGAGCCTGTGAGGTGTCGCCCTCGCCCCGCAGATACAGCTCAATCAATCCTTCGCCGCCCAAAAGAAAGACACCGATTCCCAACGCGGAAAGCAGTACGCAAATCATCAGCTTGAAACGGAAGGTATACCGGATGCCCTCCCGGTCGCCGGATCCGTGATATTGGGCGGTAAAAATGCCCGCGCCGGAGCAAGCACCGAAAATACACAGGTTGAACACGAAAAGCAGACCGTTGACAATGGAAACCCCGCTCATAGGGTCGTTGCCAACCTGTCCGACCATGATGTTGTCCAACAGGGACACAAAATTGGATATGCCATTTTGGATAATGATGGGTATGGCGACACCCAAGACACGGCGATAGAATGTTTTGTCGCCGATATACCGTTTTAACATAGGAACCTCTTACAATGCTTGCAGGGCGCAGCTTGCTGCGCCCTGCGGAATCAAATGGCTTTTCCTGCCATATACACCTGCTTGCGGGTATAGTCTTTATCGCAGACTACGAAATCCGCGACCTTGCCGGTGGCGATAGAGCCCACCTCACGGTCTGCTCCGATGGCACAGGCGGGATTATAGGAGGCGGCACGGATGGCGTTCTCCTCGCCAACACCAAAGGAGATGGCGTTGCGCATACAGTCGAACAGATTGGTGGCGGAGCAGGCAATGGTGCCGTCGCCCAGTCTGGCGACACCGTCCCGCAGCCATGCGTCCTGACCGCCCAGCTCGAACTTGCTGCCCTCGGGCAGGCCCTCGCAGCGTCCGGAGTCGGAAATCAGAATCATCCGCTCTCCGCCGAACATGGAAAAGGCCAGCCGGACTGCGGCGGGGTGGATATGGTAGCCGTCGGAGATGATCTCAGCGCGGACGTTGGGATTTTCAACAGCGGCAGGAATCACGCCGGGGGTGCGGTGGTTGATGCCGGGCATGGCGTTATACAGGTGGGTCAGGTGCGTCGCGCCGGCATCAAAGGCAGCCTTGGCGTTCTCATAGTCGGAATCGGTGTGAGCGACGGAAACGGTACACAGCTTGCTTGCCTTTGCCACAAACTCCGCCGCGCCGGGCAGCTCAGGCGCGACATCCACGATGGTGACCAAGCCGCCGCAGTCATTATAGAGCTTTTGGAAGCCTTCAAAATCCGGCTCCTTCAGATAGTCCGCGTTTTGCGCGCCGCGCTTTTTGTAGGAAAAATAAGGGCCTTCCATTTGGATGCCGCGAAGCACGCTCATACCCTCCGGCTTTTCCTCTACCAATTTTTTGGCGGTGGCAAAGGCCTTTTCCAGCACCTCGTAGGGGAGGGTCATGGAGGCAGGAGCGAAGGAGGTGATGCCGCAGGCGGCGTAGTGGGCGGCCATGGCCTGCAAGCCCTCGTAGCTGCCGTCGGAGAAGTCCGCGCCGGAGTTGCCGTGGCTGTGAATATCGATCAGGCCGGGAATCACGGTCGCGCCCTGAAGGTCGATGGCATCCGCGGGTACATTCTCCGGCAGGATCGCGCCAAAGCGTCCGTCTACGACCTCAAATGCGCCGTTATGAAATTGGAAATCAGAGCAGAAAATTCTCGCGTTTTTATAGAACATGGTGGTTACTCCTTTTTTAATGGGATATTAAGATGTCATTCAGAGGGTCGGGCGAAGCCCGGAGTCAAAGAATCCGCTTTTATTAGTGCAGTGTATTCTTGGAGAACGGGTCCTCACGTCGCTTCGCTCCTCAGGACGACAGAGGAAACGGGTAGTGCAATGGAAACCGTGGGGGTCTGCGCCGCAAGCCCTTAATTTTAGGGCAGCGCCGGAAGGGCGCTGCCCCGTAAAGTTGATATTATTACCGAATGTCAGGCAGACTGGCAGCAGCCACGGACTGACCCACACGGCGGGTATTCTCGTCGGGAAGCATGACCTGAATCTTCTCATACAGAGCGGGGAACTCGTTCTGCAGTACAAGCTGGCAGTGATTCAAAATGGCTTCGCCGCCCTTGCCGGACATGACACGGCCCAGCACCATCATATGCTCAATGTCGTAGAATTTGGAATACAGCACCACAGTATAGGCAAGGTAGATGCCAATGGTCTCAAAGATGGCCTGCGCTCTGGGGTCATCCTGCTCCATCAGCGCCTGCACGGCCTTGAGCTTCTCTGCGGGGGTCAGAGCGGGATCAAGCTCAATACCGGCCTTGGGGGCAAGCTTGATTACCGCGTCCTGAGAGAAATACTTGCAGCCCACGCCAATATCGGTAGACCATTCGTCCGCCATGGCTTCTTCATTGAGATCTACGGGGGCGAAGGCCAGCTCGCTGATCCAGCCCAGCACATTCTTGTCCTTGTCTACGTAGCCAACGGCCTCGCTGGTGCCCATGGCCAGACCCATGATAGAGCCGCAGCCCATGCCCATAGCACCTGCCAGCGCGGTCACATCGCCGTC
>CAZAOL010000080.1:6423-7383 GCA_964486785.1 uncultured Oscillospiraceae bacterium | reverse complement strand
AAGCTGCGAAACGGCGACATTGTGGAGGTGCTGACCTCCAAGACCGCCAAAGGTCCCAGCCGGGACTGGCTGAATATCTGCAAATCCAATCAGGCGCGAACCAAGATCAAGCAATGGTTCAAGAAGGAAAAGCGGGAGGAAAATGTCAACCACGGAAGAGCCTCCTTTGAAGCGGAGATGCGCCGGGCGGGGCTGCCCCTGCCCATCACCGTAGACCCCGAGGTCGGGCCGCAGCTACTGAAAAAGCTGGCCTTCGGAAGCTGGGAGGATATGTACGCCGCCATCGGCTACGGTGGACTGACCTCCGTGAAGGCGGTGGGGCGGATCCGGGACGAGATCAACCGGGCACTGCGGGTTCAGGCCAACGATAAGCTGACCATGACCAATCCCCTGAGGACCTCCCCGGAGCCGGATCCGGCGAAGCGTGACCGCCATGCTGTCAACGGGGTGATCGTGGAGGACATCGAGTCGTGCATGATCAAGTTCGCCAAGTGCTGTGCCCCTGTGCCGGGGGATGGCATCATTGGCTTTATTACCCGGGGCTATGGCGTATCCGTGCACCGGCTGGACTGCCCCAATGCCCAAAACCGGGATGAGCCCCATCAAGCTGCCCGCTGGGTGCGGGTGCGCTGGGCTACTCAGGCGGATCAGCCCTTTGAGACGACTTTGGAGCTGGATTGCATCACCCGTGACGGGCTGCTGCTGGATCTGGCTACGGTGATGACCACCTCCCATGTGCGGGTGAAGGAGCTGTTCGGCCGGGATATTCCCGGAGGAAAGAGCGTGTTTACCATTCGGTTCGAGGTGAAGAATGTAACAGAGCTGGATTCCATTCGGAAAAAGCTGCTGAATATCCGGGATGTCATCGGCTCCCGCAGAGGGCAGAACTAGGCGGCACGCATGAAATGCGTGCCCTACGGAACGGAGCGGGATGGGTGTGCGGCACGCATGAAATGCGTG
>CAZAOL010000080.1:0-6323 GCA_964486785.1 uncultured Oscillospiraceae bacterium | reverse complement strand
CCCTACGGAACGGAGCGAGATGGATGTGCGGCACGCATGAAATGCGTGCCCTACGGAACGGAGCGAGATGGATGTGCGGCACGCATGAAATGCGTGCCCTACGAAATAGGATAAAAAATGGGTGTAGGGCACGCATTTTATGCGTGCCGCAAAATGAGGAGTGCGTGTATGCGTGCAGTGGTAACGAGAGTTAATTCCGCCTCCGTTGCGATCGACGGACAGGTTGTGGGAAAGATCGGACGGGGCTTTTTGATCCTGCTGGGCGTTGGCCCGGAGGATACCGAGGCGCAGTGCCGCCGTTTGGCGGAAAAGGCACTGGGGCTTCGGGTATTTAAGGACGAAAATGATAAAATGAATCTGGGGCTTGAGCAGATCGGCGGCGAGGTGCTGGTGGTGAGCCAGTTCACCCTCTACGGCAACTGCCGGAAGGGCCGCCGTCCCAGCTTTGTGGAGGCCGCGCCGCCGGAATTGGGGGAGAAGCTGTATCTGCGTTTCCTCGAAATCTGTAGCGAGCTGGGCTTTCCTCCTCAGCACGGCGAATTCGGAGCGGATATGCAGGTGGAATCCATCAACGACGGCCCTGTGACATTGATTTTGGACACGGATCAGTTGATGGACACCCCCAGACGGTAAAGGGAGCTGCTATGATCATTCACACATTGCCGGTGGGCTATCTGCAAACCAATTGCTATATTATTGAAGGCGAGGATGATCGCTGCCTGATCATCGATCCCGGCGCGGAAGCGGAGCGGATCGGGGCGTTTTTGGATGCCAAGGGGCTGACGGCGGAGGCGATCTTGCTGACCCACGGGCATTTCGACCATGTGGGCGCGGTGAAGCCCTTGGCGCGGCGGTATGGCTGCCGGGTGTTTTTGAATGAGCGGGATCTGGCTCTGCCTGCCGCCATCACCGGCGGAACGCTGTATGCCACCGACCGCTACGGCGAGGGAGATAATCTGACCCTTGCGGGCTTAGACTTTACGGTGCTGGAAGCACCGGGGCATACTCCCGGATCGGTATGTCTGCTGTTTGATAAGGATATGTTCTGCGGAGATGTGCTGTTTGCCGGAAGCTGCGGACGGACGGATCTGCCCGGGGGAGATCCCTCCCGCATGACAGATTCTCTGCGACGGCTGGCGGGCTTGGAGAAAAACTACACCGTATGGCCCGGACACGGTGAGCCCACCGAATTAGACCGGGAAAAGCGGTATAATATGTATTTGAGGTAAGCTATGGAGCTGACACTGATCGGTCACGACGACCGATACGCGGTGGAACAACTGCAAATGGCACTGTTCCCGGAGGGGACTCAGGGAAAGGCGGTGTCCCGGCTGTTTCGGGGCCGGGTCTGGCTGACTGCTGTTACGAAAATCACCGTGGACGGAAAGACCGTCACCGCTACCCGCCGCCTGAAGGCGGAGGAGGAAACGGTGCGGCTGCGCCGGAGGGCGTTGCAGCAGAGCTACTATCAGGCGGCGATCCGGCTTTTGCCCCGGCTGCCTGCGTGGGGCGCGCTGGCAGGTGTCCGTCCTACCAAGCTTTCCACCAAGCATATGCTGGAGGGCGGCACCAAGGAAAGCGCGAAGAAGCTCATGGAGCGAGTCTACTATGTGACACCGCCCCGGGCGGAGCTGGCGGCGGATTGCTCTGAGGCTACGGTGCGGGCGGCAGCCCTTTTGTCGCCGGAGGATGTTTCGCTGTATGTGGGGATTCCCTTTTGCCCCACCCGCTGTGCTTATTGCAGCTTTGTCAGCCGCACGGTGGGCAAGCGGACGGAGCTTTTAGAGCCTTATTTGGAGGCGGTGCTAAAGGAACTGCGCTTAACAGGGGAGCTGCTGGCGGCGTCAAGAAGGACGGTGCGTACCGTCTACATCGGCGGCGGCACGCCCACCACGCTGTCGGAAAGCCAGCTTTGCCGGCTGATGGACGCGATCTCGGAAAGCATTGACCTTTCCCGGTGTATAGAATTTACCGTGGAGGGCGGCAGACCGGACACGCTGGATGAAAGCAAGCTGCGCGCTATCCGTGCCCACGGGGCGGGCCGCATGAGCATCAATCCCCAAACCATGACGGATTGCGTGCTGCGTGCCAGCGGACGTCCCCACAAAAGCGGCGATGTTTTGCGTGCCTATGAGCAGGCGGTGGCAGCGGGCTTTTCCGCCATCAATATGGATCTGATCGCCGGACTGCCCACGGATACCGTGGAGGGCTTTCGCGCCTCCTTAGATCAGGTGGCGGCACTTCAGCCTGCCAATATTACGGTACACACCCTCGCGCTGAAAAAGGGCGCAGATCTGTTTGAAAAAAGGGTGGGTCTTCCCACGGCGGAGGAAGTGACGGAAATGGTGGACTACGCCAACCGGGCTTTGCGGGCTTTGGGCTACCGGCCCTACTACCTGTACCGCCAGAAATATATGTCCGGCTCTTTTGAGAATGTGGGCTGGAGCCGTGACAGTATGGACTGTCTATACAATATTTATATGATGGAGGAGCTGCACACCATCCTCTCCTTAGGCGGAGGGGGCATGAACAAGGTCAACCTGCCCGGCGGCAGGCTGCAGCGATTCCATAATCCCAAATTCCCGGAGCAGTACATCGAAATGATCGACGATGTGCTGGCGCAGAAGCGGGAGCTGTTCGCCCTGATGGGCTGAAAGGAAGGATCGTTTTGGATACCCTGATCTCCAATGTCACCGCGGTGACCATGAACGAAAAAATGGAGGTGCTGTTCGGCGCGTACATCGGCATTACCGACGGTAAGATCTCCTACATCGGAAAAACCGCCCCGGATACCCAGCCGGAGACCATTGTGGACGGCACGGGCATGGTGGCAATCCCCGGGCTGGTGGACTGCCATACCCATCTTGCCACCACCGCGCTGCGGGGCTATTTGGATGACCTGACCTCCTCTGAGGCACTGGATGCCCAGCTTCAAAAGGAGGACAAAATGGACTCCCGCTGCGCCAAGGCGGCGGCGAAGCTGGCAATCGCGGAGTGTCTGCGCTTCGGCATCACCTCCGTGTCCGATCTTTACTACTATCCGGAGGCCACCGCCGAGGCGATCGCCGACACCGGCATCAAGGGCAACCTGGCCCTGTCTGCCTACCGCTACATCGACCCCAATGAGGAATTTGATTTTGATACCGACGAGCAATGTCAGGCTCTGTGCCGGCTGGTTCAGAAATGGCATGGCTTCGATCAGGGCAGGATCCGGGTGGATGCCGGGATCCATGCCGAATACAACAGCAACCACCGTCTGTGGGAGGGGCTTTTGGGCTATGCCGCCGAGCAGAAGCTGGGCTTCCAGCTCCATTTGGCGCAGACTCAAGGCGAGGTGGATTCCTGTGTCGACCGCGCCGGACTTTCTCCGGCGGAGCTATTGGACTGCCACCGGATGTTTACGCTCTCTACCACCGCCGCCGGCTGCGGCTGTCTGTCTGAGGAGGACAAAACCCTGCTGGGCAAGCGGAAGATCAGTGCGGTTGCCCTTCCCATTGCCGCCGCCAAGGCAGGACAGCCTGCTTTGGATATTCCCGGCTGTGTGAAGGCGGGGATGAATGTGGCACTGGGTACGGATGGCGCGATCGAAAGCGGCAATCTGGATATGTTCGAGGTGATGCGTTTTGCCGCCCTGAACGCCAGAGCCGCCGGCGGGGATGCCGCCGCCATGCCCGCTCCCGCCGCGCTGATGATGGCTACCGTCTGCGGAGCCAGAGCACAAGGCCGTGCTGACGAGTGCGGGATGCTGAAAGAGGGCATGGACGCGGACATCGCGCTGGTAGATTTCTCCGCGCCCCATCTGATGCCCTGTCACAACGTGCTGAACACTTTGGTGTTCTCCGCCAAGGGCGGGGACGTGGCTATGACCATGGTGCGGGGCAAGATCTTGTACCGCGGCGGCAGCTTCCCCACCATTGACCTGACGGAAGTGGTGCGGGAGCTGACGGAGTACGCCATCCCCCGGCTGTTCAGCGACAACAAATAAGGAGCGATACCATGTCAGAAACCTCTAAAAAGCAAACCTTTCTTCACGGCACGGCCTTGCTGGCGATGGCCACCGCCGCGGTGAAGCTGATCGGCGCGCTGTATAAAATTCCCCTTAACGCCATCATCGGCGAACAGGGCTTCGGTTATTTCAATACCGCTTATGAGATCTACAATGTGCTTTTGATGATTTCCACCGCCGGACTGCCGGTGGCTATGAGCCGGATGATCTCTCAGGCCAGCTCCTTGGGAAACTGGCGGCAGGTGCGGAAGATCTACACTGTGTCCCGCAGCATTTTCCTGACGCTGGGACTGATCAGCGCGCTGCTGATGACCGGCTTTTGCAAGCAGCTTGCCCAATTCCAAAACCAGCCGGACGCATGGGCTGCCATTGGCTTTTTAGGCCCCTCCGCGTTCCTGATCTGCCTGATGAGCACCTACCGGGGCTTCTTCCAGGGACAGGGGAATATGATCCCCACCTCGGTTTCTCAGGTGCTGGAGGCGGCGGTGAAGCTGATCGTGGGCATCGCGGCGGCAATTTTGCTGCTGGTGTACACCAAAAGTGTGGCATTCGCCGCCGGCGGCGCGATTTTGGGCGTTACCGTAAGCTGTCTGGTTTCTTCGTTCTATCTGAACCATTGCTTCCGCAAGGCATTCAAGGATATGCCCATGGGGCAGGATACCTGCGACAGCGGCAAGGATATCGCCAAGGGACTGCTGGCGATCGCCGTGCCGATCACCATCGGCTCTGCGGGATTGCAGATCCTCACGGTGCTGGAAACCAAGATCTATATGGGCCGGCTTTTGCAGACCCTTTCTCAGGACGCGGCGGATGTTCAGAAGGGCATCTACAACATGACCCAGACGATTTTCAATATGCCCTGCGCCTTCATTACGCCCATTGCCATCAGCATCATTCCCGCCATCACATCTCAGCTCACCACCGGCGACCGGAAAAACGCCAAGCTCACCGCTGAATCCGCCGCCCGGGTCACCGCACTGATCTCCATGCCCTGCGCGGTAGGACTTTTTGTGCTGGCAGAGCCGGTGACGGCGTTGCTGGGCGGCTATTCCGGGGAAAAGCTGGTGCTTGCCACCCGGCTTATGAGCATTTTGGGAATTTGTATCATCTTTAACGCTGCCGTACTGCTGACCAACGCGATCATGCAGGCTCACGGTCATGTGAATCTGCCGGTGATCAATATGTTCGTAGGCGGATTTTTGAAGCTGGCGGCGGTGTTTATCCTTGCCGGAAATCCCCACATCGGCATCATGGGTACGCCCATTGGTTCGCTTTTGTGTTATTTCTGCATTACCGTTTTGAATCTGATTACCATGCGACGGGTGCTGCCGGAGCCGCCGGCGATCGCCCAAAATATGCTGCGGGGCTTCCTGTCCGCGGCAATCATGGGCGTTTGCACCTATGGCGCATGGATCGGTCTGAAGGCTTTGGGCGTTTCCAGCAGCATTGTGCTGTGCGGCGCGCCGATCATCGTAGGCGTGGCGGTATATGTGCTGTGCGCCGTGAAGCTGAAGGCCATTACCCGTGAGGACTGCCTGCTACTGCCTAAGGGCGGCAAAATAGCAGACCTACTACACTTGTAAAGAAAGGAGAGAGAAAGAATGAACAAGACCGAACTGATCGCCGCCGTTGCTAACAACGCCGGCCTGACCAAGAAGGACTCCGAGAAGGCTGTCAACGCTGTCCTCGACGCTATCACCGCTACTCTGGCGGCTGGCGACAAGGTGCAGATCGCCGGCTTCGGTACCTTTGAGGTGAGAGCCCGTGAGGCTCGCACCGGCCGTAATCCTCTGACCAAGCAGGTCATTGAGATTCCCGCCACTCGCGTTCCCGCTTTCAAGGCCGGCAAGGCTCTGAAGGACAGCGTCGCGAAGTAAGGAGACCGAATGCGTTTAGACAAGTATCTAAAGGTGTCCCGTCTGATCAAGCGGCGCACCGTCGCCAATGAAGCCTGCGACAACGGACGTATCCAAGTGAACGGCCGGGTGGTCAAGGCCAGCTACGAGGTGAAGGTGGGCGATAAAATTGAAATCGCTCTCGGAAACCGCAGCGTGGCGGTGGAGGTGCTGCAGGTAGCGGAGAACGTCCGCAAGGACGATGCCTGCGCTATGTACAAGGAGATCTGACAAAGAAAGACGCTCGCGGAGTAATCCGCGAGCGTTTTTCAGCGTGTCAAAGAAGCACTTTGCGACGGAGTCCCATCCCTTCCCCCGGGGGTGGTGCTCCGCGCAGCGAATCTATAATCTTAATGATTGCCGGTGGCAATCATACCACTACTATTAGGTGGCAGCCCGAAGGGCTGACGGAAGGGGAACGG
>CAZAOL010000079.1:0-7394 GCA_964486785.1 uncultured Oscillospiraceae bacterium | reverse complement strand
AAGCAGTATTGGGATAAAATCAAAGGGGAGTGAGCCTTGTGGACATCCAATTGGGTGACATTCTTACTATGAAAAAGGAGCATCCCTGCGGCGAAAAGCGTTGGCTGGTGCTGCGTACGGGAGCGGATTTTCGGCTAAAGTGTATGGGCTGCGGGCATGAAATCATGACTCCACGGTTCAAAGCGGAAAAGAACGTTCGATCTATCAAACGAAAATAGAAAAAGGGTGCGTTGCAAAATGAGATTTGCAACGCACCCAATTTTTTTATTCTGTCAGACTGCGTATTTCGTTTACAAAGGCGGCGGTATCCAGTGCGTTTTGCTTTTCATTTAACAAATCGGTCAGGGCTGCGATTTGTTTTTGGTGGCAGACACCGTAAAGCCTGCAGCGGTGGTCACATTGCATATGGCAATGCAAGGTCAGGTGCTCCAGCGGATTGGCCTTTCGCTCTATGTAGGAGTAGAGCAAGCCTACAGTTTTTTCATCGTGGAAGTATTCCAGCGTTTTTCTGATTTCTTCCTGACGGTAACCGGATTTTACCATGGAAAGATACCGCTTCAGGCAAATCAGGTAGGCGGTGTCTTCGGAGCGGCTGCCGGGAATCATGGCGTCCACATAGGCAAGGGCGTTTTGATATTGCCCAAGTGCGTAATGGACATAGGCTACAGAGGCGGACAGAAGCCGGTCTTCCTCCTCGGGGGTCAAGTCCGCGGTCAGGTAGGCCATGGCGAGGAAGTTATGGATGCCGGTATTGTTTTTGGTGATTTTTTTCTTTTCCTCCATGTGCATCAGCAGTCCCAGCATTTCCTGCAATGTTGCTGAAGAAGGGTCGCTGAGGGTCTTGGCGGCATACATGAAGTACCGCCGATCATCCGTCTTTTCATACAGGCGGTTGAGGAAGGCTTCGCTGTATCCGGGAATCAGGATTTGGTAGGTGTAAAAGCCAAGACAGGAGCAGTCGCGGAGGAGAATGTCGTAGCCCTGACCGGTGAAGAATTCGACACATTGGCGAAGCAGCTCCTTGTTGTTTGCTCCGTCAAAGCCCGCGTTGGGGTTGTAAGCATACTGGGGCTCACCTACAAAGAAGTCGGGCATCTTATTCCAGCCGCCCTGAGTAAATTCGTTGGAAAGACTGACAAAGGAAAAAGCCCCTTGCTTTTTGTACAGAAAATCCTCAAAACGGGCTGCCTTTCGGAGCGGTCTTCCCTGAAAGCTTTCTGTAAGGGCACGCTCCAGCGCAATTTCAAAAATGGGGTAAGCACCGAAATGGGTATGGTATCTGCCGGTTTTTTCGTCAATCATGCAGACGCAGACCACGGGGAAACGCTCTCCCAAGGAGCAATCCTTCACGCTGACCTTGAAGCCCTGAGCACGGATATAGCTGATGATGTCGTAGGAGGCTTTATACTGTCTAAGCACATCCTCCGGGACAGTGGGCGGGCAGATGCCTTCGTGAACGATTTTGGTCATATAGTACCGTTCAACGATTTCACTGATGCCTTGCACCAGCGTTTCTTCGGCACTGTTGCCGGCGGCACAGCCGTTGGTGGTATAGACCCGGGCACGCAGTATATTGGGGAAATGCTCCATGGTATTGGTGGTCATGCAGTAAAAGGGCATACATTGGACAGCTCCGTCAGCATCCGCGTGCTGGGTGATGAGCTGCATGGCAGGAATGGCTGTACCGGTGAAGTGGCGCAGCCGCTGGGCCATTTTTTGATACCATTTTTCGTTCCTGCGGTACAGCTCTCCGGCGGGAATTTTCACAAGCAGGTCGCTTCCAAAGATCTTTCCCGCGTCACGCTGCCCGGATGCCTTACCCACAGAGCCAAGCTGCATCCGCTCCATCAGCTCTCCGTAGCCGCTGGCACGTGCGAATTCCTTCGTCAATCCTTTGCCGTTTACGGAAAAATTGGTTCCCACCACCCGAATACTGACGGCGTGGCAGTAAGGAACGCAAGTTTCACGCCAATGCTCCTCCACCTCAATGCCATGGGAGCTCAAAATTGCTTGAATCCGCTCCACGGTGGCGGTGGGACTGCTGTCCTTGAATTGACCGTCGGGAATCAGGGAGGCTACATCTGCTGCTTCAATCAAAGTGGTTCACCGCCATTCCTTGCACGAATTTTGTTGAAAGTCAAGCTTATTATACAATAGCGGTGTTTTTGTGTCAATCAGAGAAAGCCGCTGTGATCATAATAAGTTTTCGACACGCTTGTGCTTGGGGTGGGGGACACGCCGGAACATTTTCTGTTTTTTCACCGGATGCTGTGACCCGGTGAAAAAACCGCGGGGAAACTGCGTAATTTATACGCCGCAAAACCGACCGACTTTTTTGCCCGGGGGCTGTACACTTTGGACAGGGAGGTGGACGGATGCCGGTTTACTTAGATCTTCTGATGCTGCTAAACTTTCTTGTGGATTTTTGCTTACTGGTTGCTGCCAATCGGTTGTCGGGGCATCCCTATGGCGTGAAACGGGCATTGCTGGGCGCGCTGGCAGGTGGCATATACGGTGCGGCCTGTGTGCTTCCGGGCTTTTCCTTTCTGTCCGGGACGTTATGGCGGGTGGTCAGTCTGCTGCTGATTGGAGGCATCGCCTTTGGCCTACACCGGGAAGCGATTCGGCGGTGCGTTTTGTTCACGCTGCTGAGCATGGCCTTGGGCGGTGTAGCAACGGGTCTGGGCAGCGGCAGCTTTTGGACGCTGGTGCTGTCCGCCGGAGGGGTCTTTGTCATGTGCGCCTTAGGCTTTTCAGGCAGACTTGGGGCGCAGTATTTGCCGGTGGAGGTGCGGACGGGAGAGAAAACCCACCGCTTTACCGCCCTCGTAGATACGGGTAACACCTTGTCCGATCCGTTGACAGGGCAGCAGATTTTGGTAGTTTCCTCTGAGCTGGCGTTCCGGCTGGCGGGGTTGAGCCAAAGCGAGCTGGATGACCCTGTAGCCGCAGTGGAAGGAAAGCGGGGATTGCGGCTGATCCCCTTTCAGGCAGTAGGGGTTCACGGTGGATTACTGGTGGGAAAGCGGTTTGAAAATGTGACGGTAGGACACAGGCGGGGGAGCTGCCTGATCGCCTTTGCGCCCAACGAGCTGGGAAGGGGACTGCCGTACAAGGCGTTGACAGGAGGGGTCTTATGAAGCTTTGGAAGGAAATATTGTATTGGCTGGGACTTAAGCCCAAGCAGACGGTTTATTACATCGGCGGAAGTGATATTCTGCCTCCGCCCCTGAAGGGACAGGAGGAGCAGGATGCGCTGGAGGCCTTGGAGCAGGGCAGGGAAAGCGCGAAGCAGCGGCTGATTGAGCATAATCTGCGGCTGGTGGTATACATATCCCGCAGATTTGAAAATACAGGCGTAGATCTGGAGGATTTGATTTCTATTGGAACCATTGGACTGATCAAGGCAATCGGAACATACCGGCGGGATAAAAATATCAAGCTGGCTACCTATGCCTCCCGGTGCATTGAAAATGAGATTTTGATGCACATCCGAAAAATATCCAATCAGAAAACGGAGGTTTCTTTGGATGAACCCATTAACATGGATCATGACGGTAATGAGCTGCTTTTGTCCGATGTGCTGGGGACGGATGAGGATCTGATAGCGCGTCCGTTGGAGGATGCTGTGGATCTATATGTTTTGCGGCAGGCGTTGTATGAGCTGCCGGACAGGGAGCGGGAAATCGTTACCATGCGTTTCGGTCTGGAGGGCAAAAAAGAGCTGACCCAAAAGGAGGTGGCCATGGAAATGGGGATCTCCCAATCCTACATATCCCGGCTGGAAAAGCGGATTATGCTTCGGTTGAGAAAGGAAATGCTCCGGCAGACCGGTTGTGCTTGACATTGCTTTTCGGTATGTTATAATCGATACAAATTTGTATCGAATCGGAGGGCTGCAAGATGGAGTACAAAGAGATTTCCAAGTCGGTGCTGAAACGCCTGCCGGGGTATTTGGCGTATCTGAAAAATATGCCCCAGGGAGGATCTCCCTATATCTCCGCTACCGCGCTGGCTAACGCGCTGGGCATGGGTGAGGTGCAGGTGCGCAAGGATTTGGCGATGGTGTGCAACGGTGGACGGCCTAAAATCGGTTACCCCAGAGAGTTGCTGATAGAAGATATCGAGCAGTTTCTCGGATACGACAACACCACCGATGCGGTGCTGATTGGCGCGGGAAAGCTGGGGCAGGCACTGCTGGGGTATGGCGGATTTTCCGCTTACGGACTGAATATCCTCGCTGGCTTTGACTGCGCTCCTCAGGAAGGACAGACGGTAGACGGACGCCCCATTTATCATATTGATTCTCTGGAGAGCTTCTGCCACAGTCATAAGGTGCGTATGGGCATCATCACAGTGCCCCGGGAACAGGCCCAATCTATTTGCGATAAGCTGATTGCCTGCGGAATCAAGGCAATTTGGAATTTTGCGCCCACCCATTTGGATGTTCCGTCCAATATTTTGGTGCAAAACGAGAATATGGCTACCTCCTTGGCGGTGCTGAGTATGCACCTGCAAGCACAGATGAAGGAAAAGAAATGAAAATGCCGTACCGCGGTTTTGCGGTACGGCATTTTGCTAGACAATGGAGCGCAGATAATCGGCACTTGCCTGCACGTCTATTTGGTTTTGTTTCTCATCCAAAATATCGGCAAGCGCATCCACACGCTTTAGATAGCAATCATCCCGGACAATACAGGTGTCACAGCTTTGCTTGTCACAATGGAGGACAAAACGCTCCATGGGATTTTTCTTTTCAGAGAACTGGGTCAGAAGCTCCTGAACAAGCTCCGGCTGATGCAGGCACAGCAAAAGCTCCTTGATTTGCGACGGCGGGTACCCCTCGGCGACCATGCTCAGATACCGTTTCAGACAAATCAAATATTGCAGATCCTTCTCGGATCCTCCTGAAATCATAGCACCCACCTGCGCGGCGGCATCCCGGTATTTGCCAAGGCTGATATAGATATAGCCAAGGCTGGCAGCCATCAAATACTTCTGATACCGGCTGCTGATCTGAGAGGGGATTTTGGTAATCATGGTGAATTTGTGGACGGTTTGCAGACCGGAATCCAGCATTTTCAGGCGGTCCAAATGCAAAAGTGTTCCCAGCATTTGGGGCACGGTTGCCTTGGCGGGATCGCGAAGGGTGGCAATGGCGTAGGGGGCATAGTACTGGTCGTCGTATTTTTCGCAGATTCGATTGATGTACATCTCGCTGTAGCCCGGCGAAACCACCTGATAGGTGGGGAAGCCCAGACAGGAGCAGTCCCTTACCAAAAGAGAATGTCCGGCCTTTTTGAAAAAGTCTACGCAATAGCGGAGCATCTGCCGGTTGTCACAGGTGTGGATGCCCATATTGGGGTCGAAGGGATAACGGGCTTCGCCGACGAAGAATTCGGTGGGCTTGTTTCCGGTGCTTTGCCGCAGCTCGGAATAAAAGGCGTTAATGGAAAATTTACCGTCACTCTTGGGAGAAAAGTCCTCATTGGTGGCGATGGAACGGATGCTTCTCCATTGGAAGCTCTCCGTAAGGGAACGCTCCACGGCAATTTCCAGCACCGGGTGGGAGCCAAAATGGGTGTGGTAACGGCCAGTTTCACAGTCGATGACGCAGGCGCAGATCACCGGATAACCGGTACCCAAGGAGGCATCCTTGATGATGACCTTACAGCCGTGCTCCCGAACGAATTGGATGATTTGATAGGACACCTTGAAGGTCTTTAGGATGTCTTCGGGAATATCAGGAAGCCCCATTCCTTCGGAAACCACACGTACCTGATGGTTGCGCTCGATAATTTCGCTGATTGCCTGCACCAGTGCCTCCTCCGGCGTATTTCCGGCAGCGCAGCCGTTGGTGCCGTAGAGCCGCTTGCGAAGGACGGTGGAAAGATAGGCGGTTTGCTTTGTGGTCAAATCCAGATAGGGCGTTACCCGCACCATGCCGTCAGAAGTGGTATAGGGGGAAAGGATGCGCTCCGGAGTGGTGGGGATGCCCAGCCGGTCAAAGTGCATTTGCGCCAAGGCTTCATACAGCCCGCGGTCCTGAGTGAGCAGGGTGGAGGCCGGACGCATTTCGTGCTCGGAGCTTTCCAGAGTGTAATCCCCGTCCTTCAGGGAGGTAGGGCCGTAGATCAAACCAAGCTGCAGTCGCTCAATCAGCTCGCCGTATGCGCTGGCAAGGGCAAGCTCCTTGCTTAAGCCCTTGCCAATGCTGCGAAAGGTCGTTCCGGGAATGTTGATCTTGTTGGAGTAGCAGTAAGGAACACCGCTGTCGAACCAATGCTCCTGGGGTTTCAGTCCGTGCTGTGTCAAAATGCTTTTGATTTTGGCAACGGTCTTGGCGGGGCTGTTGTCTTTGTATTGACCGTCGATGATTTGTTCTGTGTGCTCAGCGGTGAGGCTCATAGATTGAATCTCCTTTCGGAATTATTTGCCGGGCTTGAAGCTGTCCTTCAGGCTGACGGAGCGGTTGAACACCAAATGCTCCGGCGTGGAATCCTTGCTGTCCGGGCAGAAGTAGCCCAAGCGCATGAACTGATAGGAAGCGGGAGCTTTTGCGTCGGCAAGGCTCTTTTCCAGCTTACAGCCGGTAAGGATCTCCAAAGAACCCGGATTCAGGCAGGCAAGAAAGTCCTTTCCGGCAGCGTCCGGATCGGGATCGTCAAACAGGTTGGAATACTGCCGAACCTCCGCGTCTACGCAGGTGGCGGCATCTACCCAGTGAATGGTCGCGCCCTTAATCTTCCTTCCGTCGGCGGAATCGCCGCCACGGGAATCGGGGTCGTAGGTGGCCAGTACCTCGGTGACATTGCCCTCGGCATCGGTGACACAGCCGGTACATTTAATTACATAGGCACCCTTCAGGCGGCACTCAGGGCCATCGGGGTACAGACGCTTGTATTTGGGGATGGGCTGGGCAAGGAAATCATCCGCTTCGATCCACAGATTCCGGGAGAAGGTGATTTCCCGGGTGCCGTCCTCAGGGCGGTTGGGATTGTTCTCTACCACCACGGTTTCGGACTGCCCCTCGGGGTAGTTGGTGATGGTGAGCTTCACGGGTTTCAGCACAGCCATAACACGCTGGGCGGTTTCGTTCAGGTCTTCTCTCAGGCAATGCTCAAGGAAGGCGTATTCGATGGTGTTGGGGCTCTTGGCAACGCCTACCCGGTCGCAGAAATTGCGGATGGAGTTGGGAGTATAGCCCCGACGGCGCAGACCGCACAGGGTGGGCATCCGGGGATCGTCCCAGCCGGAAACATACCCGTTTTCCACCAAGGCACGGAGCTTGCGCTTGCTCAACACAGTGTGGTCGATGCCCAGGCGGGCGAACTCGATCTGCCGGGGATGGTGGGGCACGGAAACATTCTCCACCACCCAGTTATACAGGGGGC
>CAZAOL010000078.1:0-7443 GCA_964486785.1 uncultured Oscillospiraceae bacterium | reverse complement strand
AAACCGGACTCCACTTTATTGTGAAGTCCGGTTCCTCTTAACTTAATGACATTGCCCTGATGGGTGGTGTTGTTTTTTTGGTGACCCGTACAGTAATTGCAGAGGGCGGCTGCGAAGCAGTAAAAAAGTGTCCACCGGACACTTGGATTCCTCCGGCTTTCATCCACATCCCCAAAGGGACGTGGATGAAAGCCGGAAACGGATCTATTTGGCCCGAGTTTGCGGAGAACGGCATGGATATTGTAGCTATGGAAAAGGCTGAAATGAATATTATTCTTGCATCATGAGAAATATGGTGTATAATAAATGGTAGACAAATAATATGGAGGATAAACTATGAAAAAAATTATTGCGCTGCTGTTGGCGTTGGTGCTGGTATTTTCTGTCGCGGGCTGCGGCCAGGATAATACTACCCAGCCGGATGACAGCGATAGCACCACCGAAGCCACAGATACCACAGAATCCACGGATTCTGCCGACGAGGATGATTCTCAGGGCAGCGACTCGGATGACCCGATTTTCCTGCGGGACAGCTATTCCGTGTCTGACGAGGAGGCCATCGCTCAGCATGACACGGTGGTGGCAACCATCGGCGACAGCACCCTGACCAACGGCGTGCTGCAGCTTTACTACTGGAGCGGTGTTTACAGCTTCCTGAATGAAAACTACTACTATATCTACTACTACGGCCTGGATCTTGCGAGTCCTTTGGATGAGCAGGATCTTCCGGATGGTGAGGAAGGCACCTGGCAGCAGTATTTCCTCAGCGACGCGCTGGCGGTGTGGCACCGTTATCAGGCGTTGGCTCTGAAAAATGACCAGCTTGCGCTGGAAATGGATCCGGAGCTTCAGGCTGAGTTGGACGAAACGGAGAAGCTCATGCAAGATTCCGCTGAGGAAGGCGGCTTTGCCAGCGTGGACGAGATGCTGGTGGAGAGCATGGGCGCCGGCGCGACCTTGCAGGATTACCTGGAATATACGGAGCAGTTCTATCGCAGCTATAACTACTATCTGTATAAATACAACCAGATTGAAATTTCCGACCAGCAGATCGAGGAATATTTCAATGAGCATGAAGAGGAATTGGCGGAATCCGGTGTGACCAAGGAGACGATGCAATACGCGGTTCGCCATATCCTGATCGAGCCGGAGGGTGGCACCGAGGATGAATACGGAAATGTCACCTACTCCGATGATGAAATGTCCGCCTGCAAGGATGCCGCGCAGAAGCTGCTGGATCAGTGGCTGGCGGGCGATGCCACCGAGGAGAGCTTCGCCGAACTGGCGAAGGAACATTCTACGGATACCGGTTCCGCGGAAAACGGCGGCCTCTACGAGGGCCTGACCGAGGACACCAGTTTTGTGGAATCCTTCAAGGAGTGGTATCTGGATGACAGCCGTAAGCCCGGTGACTACGGCTTGGTGGAAAGCACCTATGGCTATCACATCATGTACTTCTCCGGCTCGGATACCCTTTGGCAGGACTACTGCAAGGAAATTTTGCTGTATGACGAATCTACCGCGTTCATCAACGAGACGGTGGAGGAGTTCCCCATGACCACAGAATATGACAAAATCGCGCTGCCGGAGGTTGCGCTGAGCTGAGGGAGAAAGCTATGCACAAAAAGCTGGAGCCTGTTTTTCACAAAATCTTGCACGTTTTGGAGCTGCTGATCGCGGTGCTGACTCTGATCGTGCTGGTGGGAACGCTGGCGGTTGAGGTTTATCAGATGGTGACCGTAGCGGGGTATTTTTCTTCCACTAACGATTTTCTCCACGCAATTTTGACCATTGTGGTGGGCATAGAGTTTGTGCGTATGCTCATTGACATGACACCCGGCAATACCATCGATGTGCTGGTGGTGGCGTTGGCGCGGCAGGTGATCTTGTATCACGACAACGCGCTGAGCAATTTGGCGGCGGTGGCCTGCATTGCGGGGCTGTTTGCCGTGCGCCGGTTCCTGATCCCCAAGAAGGCGGAGCAGGCAGCACTGACAGAGGTTAAATAATTGACGCAAAAAGGGTGCGTTGCAAATCTCATTTTGCAACGCACCCGCTTTGTGCTGTTCGGGTGATGTGCTTTGCGGGCGGGTCGGTGACCCGCCCTTACTAGCTTGTTAATCTAAAGCTTTCATTTATAGGGCAGCCCCAAGGCTTCTCCTCAAGGAGAAGGCTTTGGCGCGATATAAACTTTTAGCTGAAACATGGTACTACAGGCGCGTAGGAAGATCGGGGGGATTGCCGGCTATGCACTAAGTAGACGTCGCTGCGCTCCCCGCAATGACAGTTTTTTTGACACACTGCGGTCACGCACGCCCTTTTGGGAAGGGCATGACCCCTCAGTCAGCTTCGCTGACAGCTCCCGAGAGGGGAGCCTTTGCGGGTACGCTTTTCCCAATGACAAAAAGCTGTCAAGTAATTACAGTTCCAGCACGAAGGGCAGCATTTGCTGCTTTTCGATCACGCCGGTGTGCAGCTCAGGCTTGGTACGAAGGGTGGCCAGATTCTTGGGCATGGCTGTGCCGGTGACCGCATGGAGCTGATCCATCTGGTCGAAGCCGTCTCCGGCAGGCTGCTGTCCCAATGCCCGCAGCACCGCGGCGGGGAACTTATAGGCAGAGGCGGTGGACAGCACCACCATGGGACGGTCGTCGCCGGTTTGGTTTACATAACTCTCTGCCGCCATCCAGCCGGAGGCGGTATGGGGATCGCAGACGTAGCCGTAGTCCCGGTACACTCTGCCGATGATCTCCTGCGCGGTGGCATCGTCGCAGTAGTCCGCCCAGAACTGCTCCTGAATTTTCCCAAGCAGCGCATCGGGCACAGTATAGCTGCCATCCTTGGAAAGCTGCGCCATCAGACCTGCCACCAGCTCGGTGTCCCCGCTGAGCAGGTACAGCAGCCGCTCCAAATTGGACGAAACCAAAATGTCCATGGAGGGGGAGTCGGTCTTGTGCAGGGGACGCAGACGGTTATAGGTGCCGGTGCGGATAAAGTCGGTAAGTACGTTATTGGCGTTGGAGGCGCAGATCAGGGTGCCTACAGGCAGTCCAAGCTGCTTGGCAAGCCAGCCTGCCAGAATGTCACCGAAATTGCCGGTGGGAACGGAGAAGTTCACGGTGTCGCCCAGCGCGATCTTGCCTGCATCCAAAAGATCCCGGTATGCCTTGAAGTAGTACATAATCTGGGGGGCAAGGCGGCCGATGTTGATGGAGTTGGCAGAGGACAGGCGGTGCTTCAGCTCCTTGCCCTGACAGGCGGAGAAGATCTGCTTCACGCCGGTCTGGGCATCGTCAAAATTACCCTTGACGGCGCAGACCGTTACATTATTGCCTTCTTGGGTGACCATCTGTGCCCGCTGCACCTGAGATACGCCGCCGTCGGGGTAGAACACGCAGATCTTGATGCCGTCCACATCCCGAAAGCCCTCCAGTGCCGCCTTGCCGGTATCGCCGGAGGTGGCGGTGAGGATCAGGATCTCCTGCTTGGCACCCTTCGCCTGCCGGGCGGCGGTGAGGAGCTGAGGCAGCATACACAGTGCCACATCCTTGAAGGCAGAGGTGGGGCCGTGGAACAGCTCCAGCACATGAAGCGGCCCAACGCTGACGGTGGGGGTCAGGTCGGGGGCGGAGAATTTTCCGGTATAGGCCCTGCGCACCAGCTCCGGCATATCGGGGATGTCCGGCAAAAGAGCGGAAAGGATATCCGTTGCCATTTCCATAGCCGTGCCGCCAAGGCATTTCTTCCAGTCAAACTCCGGAAGACTTTGCGGCACATACAGACCGCCGTCGGGGGCAAGCCCCTCCAGCACAGCCTGCGCGCTGTCTGCCTGGATCTGAGCGGAACGTGTAGAATGATAAATCATGAGTTTTCCTCCCAAAGCCATCTCGCAGTATGCCAAAATGCACAAAATAAGGTGGCTTTTCTTTGAATTCCTTGCTTTTCGATGCTATTGCATTTTCAGCAGGTATATGATATACTGTTTCAGACAAAAAAGCAAGTGTTTTCACCGTGTGGGCATTGGTTTTCTTAAACGGGATGCTCCGCCGGCTAGACAGATAAACGGAGGACGGAACATGAAGATTGGTCTGCTGGGTTTTGGCGTCGTTGGCAGAGGTGTATACGACATTACTGCCGACAGAAAAGATATACAGGTAGCGAAGGTAGTCTGTCTGGAGGATGTTACGCTGCCGGACGCGGAGGTTACCCGGGATTTCCAAAGTGTGCTGGAGGACAGCTCCATCGATACGGTGGTGGAAGCCATGGGCGGCTTGCATCCCGCTTACGAATTTGTCCGCGCCGCCATTGAAGCGGGGAAAAATGTGGTCACCTCCAACAAGGCTTTGGTGTGCAGCTACTATGACACCCTCCTGCCGCTGGCAAAGGAAAAGGGCGTTCAGTTCCGCTGCACCGCCGCGGTGGGCGGCGGCATTGGCTGGCTGTCCGAGCTGGAGCGGGCACGGCGTGTGCAGAAGCTGACACAGGTGGGCGGCATCATGAACGGCACCTGCAACTATATCCTCGATTCCATGACCCGGCTGGGTCTGGGCTATGAGGCCGCGCTGAAGCAGGCGCAGGAGCTGGGCTATGCCGAGGCCAACCCCTCCACCGATGTGGAGGGCATCGACACCTGGCACAAGGTGATCTTGTCTTCCAACATCGCCTTCGGCGTCAGTGTTGACACCAATACCGTGCCGGTGGCGGGCATCAGCCGCATTACCGCGGAGGATGTGGCGGCGTTTGGGGCGCATGGATATGTGTGCAAGCTGATCTCCACCGGAAAACGCGGGGACGGGAAGTACAGCGTCTATGTCCAGCCTACGCTTGTGAAGCAGGGACAGCCCGAGGCGGCAGTTCCCGCCAACTATAACCTGATCACCTTTGTGGGAGACTATTCCGGGCGCATGAGCCTGTATGGTCAGGGCGCAGGACGGTACCCCACCGCATATAATGTAGTGCAGGACTGCGCGGATCTGCTGGAGGGCAAGGGCTTCTACAGCGAGTATGGCGAAAAGGTGGCGGCGGTCAACGATGACCGGCTGTGCTACTATGTCCGGGGCGGGAAGGATGCTTGGCTGGAAGAGAATACCGCCGAAACTTGGGGCGGTGCGGTGGTCACAAAGCCCGTTTCCGTGGCGGATATCCACGGCTGGCTCAAAAATCACGAAGGCGCGTTCATCGCCGCTTTCGCGGAGGAGCTGTAAGCTCACCCACTGAGATCATAAATCTACATTCATATTTAGAGAGGTTTTTTATGCTGAAGGTTGCAAAATTTGGCGGCTCGTCCATGGCGGATGCCGGGCAGTACCGCAAGATTCGGGATATTATTCAGGCCGACCGGGGTCGCCGGGTGGTGGTGGTTTCCGCCGCCGGAAAACGGGATAAGGATGACCATAAGATCACAGATCTTCTGTATCTGTGCCATGCCCACACCCAATACGGCGTGGACTGTGACCGGATCTTTGAAATGATCACCTCCCGCTATTTGGAGATCAGGGATGAGCTGGGTCTGAAGCTGGAGCTGGAGAGCGAGTTTGCTGATCTTAAAAAGCGGCTGGATGCCAAGGCTATCTCTCAGGATGAGCTGGTCAGCCGGGGCGAGTATTTCTCCGCCAAGCTGATGGCGGCGTTCCTTGGCTTCCAATTTGTTGACGCGGTGGACTGGGTCAAATTTAAGTTTGACGGCACCGTGGATCAGGAGGCTACCTACTCCGCTCTGAAAAAGGCACTTAAGGGCAAGGGCGTGGTCATTCCCGGCTTCTACGGGCTGATGCCCGACGGCAATATCCGCACCTTCACCCGTGGCGGCAGCGACATCACCGGCGCGCTGGCGGCGGCGGCTCTGGATGCGGATGTGTATGAGAACTGGACCGACGTTTCCGGCATCCTGATGGCAGATCCCAGAATCGTGGACGATCCCATGGTCATTCCTGAGGTCACCTATGATGAGCTGCGGGAGCTGAGCTACTCCGGCGCGCAGGTGCTTCATGAGGGCACGATCTTCCCCGTCCGGGAGAAGAATATCCCCCTGAATATCCGCAATACCAACGAGCCGGATGCCCCCGGCACCATGATTCGGGAGCGTTTCAGCGGCGATACGGATCCTTCCCGGTTCATTACCGGCATCACCGGCAAGAAGGATTTCACCATTTTGCATATGTCCAAGCGGGGCATGAGCAACGAGGTGGGCGTTCTGCGGAAGATCCTGACGGTGCTGGAGCGGCACGGCGTGTCCGTGGACTACGCACCCAACGGCATCGACTGCGTTTCCGTGGTGATGCCTACGGCGGCGATCGCGCCCTGCCTGTATACCGTGCTGGGCGAGATCCAGCAGGAGGTCAAGCCGGATACGCTGGATGTCCATGATGAGATCGCTGTGGTCGCCGCGGTGGGCCGGAAGATGGCCTTCCGTCCCGGTATTTCCGGCAAGATCTTTGCCGCGCTGGGTCAGGCGGACATCAATATCCGTATGATCAACCAGGGCCCGGATGAGCTGAACATCATCTTCGGTGTGGATAACCGGGATTTTGCCACAGCCATTAAGGTGCTGTACAATAGCTTCGTGAAGTAAACCCTTAGGAGGAATTGATTATGAAATTATATACTGTTGCTATCCTTGGTGCCACCGGCGCGGTGGGTCAGGAGATGATGAAGATTCTGGAGGAGCGGAATTTCCCTGTTGGCAAGCTGGTTCCGCTGGCATCCGCCCGCAGCGCGGGTAAGACCCTGAAGTTCAAGGGCGAGGATGTGGTGATTCGGGAAGCTGCCGATGACGCCTTTGAGGGTGTGGACATCGTGCTGGGCGCGGCGGAAAATGACATCGCCAAGAAATTTGCTCCCGCCATCGTCAAGGCCGGCGCGGTGTTTGTGGACAATTCCTCTGCCTTCCGGCTGGATCCCAATGTGCCCCTAATCGTGCCCGAGGTCAATCCCGAGGATGTGCAGGGTCATAAGGGCATCATCTCCAATCCCAACTGCTCCACCATCATTACGGTGACCGCGGTCAATGCCCTCAATTCCATCGCGCCCATCAAGGCTATGACCGCTTCTACCTATCAGGCGGTTTCCGGCGCGGGTGCCAACGGCCCCATTGAGCTGATGAACGAGGTGGAGGCTCTGCGGGAGGGTAAGACCTATGAGCCTAAGGTGTTCTCTCACCAAATCGCCTACAATCTGATCCCTCAGATCGGCGGCGAGCAGTTCGAGGGCTACACCAGTGAGGAAATGAAGATGCAGAACGAAGGCCGGAAGATCATGCACCTGCCGGAGCTGAATGTTTCCTGCACCTGCGTCCGTGTGCCTGTGGTGCGCAGCCATTCCATTTCCGTTTCCTGTCATTTCGACTGCTCTGTGACTGTGGAGCAGGCACGGGAAGTGATCGCCAATGCCCCCGGCTGCCGTCTGGTGGACGATTTGAAGAACAAGCAGTATCCCATGCCCTTG
>CAZAOL010000077.1:0-7638 GCA_964486785.1 uncultured Oscillospiraceae bacterium | reverse complement strand
AGCTGCACACCGGATCGGCGGTGATGACCACACCGGCGGCGTGGGTGGAGGTGTTTCTGGGCATGCCCTCCAAGGCTTTGGCGGTGTCGATGAGGGTGCGTACCCGCTCATCGGTGTCGTACATTTCCTTCAGCTTCGGGCTGGCCTCCATGGCCTCCTTCAGGGTGATCTTGGGAGTGGATGGCACCAGCTTCGCCACCACATCCGTTTCCGCATAGGTGAAATTCAGCGCGCGGCCTACGTCACGGATCGCGCCACGGGCCGCCATGGTGCCGAAGGTAGCAATCTGCGCCACATGATCCGCGCCGTATTTCCGCATTACGTACTCAATGACCTCCGGGCGGCGTTCCTGACAGAAATCCGTATCGAAGTCGGGCATACTCACCCGTTCCGGATTCAAAAACCGCTCGAAAATCAGGGCGTACTGCATGGGATCCACTTCCGTAATATGCAGGCAGTATGCCACGATGGAAGCCGCGCCCGATCCGCGCCCCGGGCCTACCGGGATGCCGTTTTCCTTGGCATAGCGGATAAAGTCCCAAACGATCAGATAATAATTTACATATCCCATTCGGCTGATTACGCCAATCTCATACTCCAGCCGATCTGAATATTCCTTGGGTGGATTGGAATACCGCTGGGCAAAGCCCTCCGCGCACAGTCTGCGGAAATAGCCCTCATTGGTCTCCCCCTCCGGCACCGGGAAGGAAGGCAGGTGATACTCATGGAACACGAATTCCACATTACACCGGTCAGCAATTTTTACGGTATTTTCAAACGCCTGCTCACAGCCGGGGAAAAGCTGACGCAGCTCCTCCTCGCTTTTGATATAAAATTCTTCGGTGGTGAAGCGCATGCGGTCTTCCTCGTCCACCGTCTTTCCGGTCTGGATGCACAGCAGAACATCCTGCATCTTGGCATCCTCTTTACGCAGATAATGGGCATCATTGGTGACCACCAGCGGCAGCCCGGTCTCCCGCGCCAGCCGCATAACGCCCTGATTGACCGGCCGCTGCTCCTCAAGTCCGTGATCCTGCAGCTCCAGATAAAAACGGTCTTCTCCGAAGATCTCCGCCATGCGCAAAGTGTAGTTTTTTGCCCCCTCATAATCCTCTGCCATCAGATATTGGGGAATCGCGCCGCCTAAGCAGGCAGACAGGGCAATCAAGCCCTCATGATATTTTTCCAGCAGCTCCAGATCCACTCTGGGCTTGCCGTAAAATCCGGAAATGAACGCCTCGGAGACCATCAGGCACAGGTTTTCATAGCCTTTTTGGTTCTCGCAAAGCAGCACCAGATGGTACGGATCGTTGTCGATCCCGTACACCCTGTCTTCCATTCCGCGGCGGGCAACATAGACCTCGCAGCCAATGATAGGCTTCACGCCGGCGGCCTTTGCCGCCTTATAAAAATCGATACAGCCGTACATCACGCCGTGATCGGTGATCGCCACGGCGGTCTGCCCCAGCTCCTTGACCCGATCCATGACACCGCTGATGCGGCACGCACCGTCCAGCAGGCTGTATTCCGTATGCAAATGTAAATGGACAAAGCTCATTGTACAGCCTCCTTCGCGGTTTGTATCAGCTTTTTCATCCGGTTATTCATCGCCGGCTTGGAGATAGGCGGATCCATCATGGCGGCAAGCTCCGTCAGGGATGCCTCCGGGTCTGCTTCTCTTGCGGCGGCAGCCGCTTGCAGCTTTTTCGGAAGCTGCTCCCACAGGCCCTTATCCCGCAGGATCCGGATGGCGGAAAGCTGCTCCTGCGCCGCCTCCACCACCTTGGAAAGGTTGGCGTCATCACAGTTGCAGCGGCGGTTGACCTTGTTGTTCAGCTCTTTTTCCAGCTTTGCTTCCAAGATCCCCATAGCCGCCACCGGCGCGCCCAAATAAGTAAGACAGTCAAAGATCCGGTCGCTTTGCTTCAGATACAGGAGCTGTCCGCCGCCCCGCTCAGCAGACTTGGGATAAAAGCCCAGCACTTCCTGCATCAGGGCATAGCACTCTCTTGCCACGCTTTGGTGGGAGGTGGCAAGCTCCATATGATAGCCCTTTTCCGGGTCTGTTACCGAGCCGCCCGCTAAGAACGCGCCCCGCAAAAAGGCGTTTTTGCAGCAATCCTCCTCTACAATCGGCAGATTCAGATGCAGAACGAGGGTATTCCGGTCGAAGCCATAGGCGGACATAATCCGCTCCAGCTTCTCCTGCCCGGTAATTTGGAAAACCAGCTTACCGGACAGCTCCTGCTCCGGCTGGGCATCGAAGCGCAGATCAAACGCCTTTTGAAACAGCTTGGGAAGGCATTGGGCGAATTCCTTGCTTTCGGTGATGATGCGGATGCCGCCGTAGCCAAAGCTGTTACAAAACAGCAAGATGCCAAAACATTCTGCCAGCGCGCAGCATTTTCTTTGGGGCAGCGAGCGGCAGATCTCTGCCTTTACACCGCCGGAAAAGGACATCGCCATAAAGATCCTCCCCTCTGTCTTACCAGATTCTGACCTCCGGCTCTAAGCGGATGCCGGAATCGGCATATACTTTGTCAGATACCTGCCGCAGCAGGCTTTTCACATCCTCCGCCGTGGCATTGCCTAAATTTACCGCAAAGCCCGCGTGCTTTTCCGAAATGGCAGCATCTCCAACAGCAAAGCCCTTTAGCCCCGATTGGTCGATCAGTGCCGCCGCGTAGCCCCCTACAGGCCGCTTAAAGGCAGAGCCTGCCGAGGGCTTATCCAGCGGCTGGGAGGCGGAGCGTTTGTTCATCAGCTCCTTCATCCTGCCGCGAATCTGCTCCGGGTCTCCTTTTTCCAGCACCAGCCGCACCCGCAGCACGATCCCCGGCTGCTCCTCCAGCAGGCTGTGGCGATAGGAAAAGCCCATTTCCTCCTTGCTCAGACGGCGTATCTGCCCGTCCATGGACATTACCTCCACACAGTCGCAGACCTGACTGAGCTCACCGCCGTAAGCACCGGCGTTCATATACACGCCGCCGCCCACCGTGCCGGGAATGCCATGGGCAAATTCCAGCCCCGTCAGCCCCAGCTTCGCGGCAAACACCGCGGCGCGGGTCATGGTCACGCCCGCCGCTACCCATATGGCATTTTCATTTTCCTGTTCCATGCCGTCCAGACAGTCCTTCAGGCATATCACCAAGCCCCGAAGTCCTTCGTCCGGCGCAAGCACATTGGTGCCCGCTCCCAGTATCCTGGGAACCGTATCCAGCGATGCCGCCAGCGACAAAAGCTGCGCCAGCTCCCGCGCGCTGCTTGGGAAGGCCATCACCTCCGCCGGACCGCCGATGCGAAAGGAGGTATGCTCCCGCAGAGGCTGCTCAAAGCACAGCCTGATATGGGGCAGCTCCTGTTGAAATTTCTTTTGAAAATCCGTCAATTCCTTCATAAACGCCTCCGGGTGTTTAATCTTATTCAGTATAGCATATCCCGGCGATGATTGCAATTATTACGATTGGGAAATTTCCGCCGGAGCACATGATTCCCCCCTTGTCCGCATAGGGTTGTGGCAAGGAGGGATCGGTTTGCGACGCACAATGCCAATGTTTTACAGCGCCCTGATGCTCACCGGGGCGGATCTGCTTTTGAGAATGGTGGCCACCTCCTTTCAGGTGTATCTGTCCGGACAGATCGGCGCGGCGGGGATCGGGCTACTGCAGCTTATACTTTCCGTAGGCAGCATGGCAATGACCGCCGGAATCGCCGGTGTCCGCACCGCCACCATGTATTTGACCGCCGAGGAGCTGGGAAGAAAGCGTCCCGGTGCGGTATGCTGGGTGCTGTCCGGAACCGTGCTTTACAGCAGCCTTTGCGGCGGCGCGGTAGCGGTACTGCTGTATTCCTTTGCGCCGCAAATCGCTTCCGGCTGGCTCGGGGATGCCGCCGCCACCGACGCGCTCCGCCTTTTAGCGGCCTTCCTGCCCGTAAGCTGTCTGACCGGCGTAATGGCGGGGTATTTCACCGCCGCCAACCGCATCGGAACGCTGGCCGCGGTGGAGGTGGCTGAGCAGCTTTGCTCCATGTGTGTCACCGTAGCCGCTCTAAAGCTCTGGGCGGGAAACGACCCCGCCCGGGCCTGTCAGGCCGTGGTGCTGGGCAGCGGTATGGGAGCGATTTTGACGCTGGGCTGTCTGTTCGTCCTTCGGCTTCGGGAGTGCATCCCCGCAGGCGCGAGGATCCCCATTGCCCGCCGTTTGGCGGATACCGCCATCCCCCTTGCTTTGGCCGATGATTTGAAGGCCGGCATCAACACTACGGAAAATCTGATGGTTCCCAAACGGCTGGCTCTGTATAGCGGCACATCGGATCCGCTGGCATTGTTCGGTACGGTCTGCGGCATGGTATTCCCGGTGCTGATGTTCCCGGCGGCAATTCTTTTCGGCTTGACCCAGCTTCTCATTCCCGAGCTGGCACGGTGCAACGCCGCCGGAAGCCAAACCCGAATTCGCTATCTGATGCACCGCAGCCTGCGGGTCGCTCTGCTTTACGGCACACTCAGCGGCGCGGTTTTATTTCTGATCGCGCCGGAGCTGTGCCAAAGGCTATACGGCAGTGCTGACGCGGGAAGGTATCTGCGTTGGTTCTCCGTTTTGGCTGTGATGCTTTACTGCGATATCGTCACTGACTCCATGATCAAGGGGCTGGGACAGCAAAAAGCCAGCGTGCGTTATAACATCCTCACCTCTGCCATGGATGTGGTTCTGCTGTTTTTGCTGCTGCCCAAATACGGAATGGGCGGCTATTATTTCAGCTTCCTGATCACGCATGTGATCAATTTCGTGCTCAGCATCCGGCGGCTTCTGAAGATCACAGGGGAACGCATTTCTCCGCGCATCCCCGCTGCCACGGTATTCTCCGCAGTGGCCGCCGTGATTTTGTGCATGGGGATAGGTTCGCCTGTGCTGCGGGTGTGCGGCTTCATCCCCGCATTTTTCAGCTTAGCCGTTCTCTTGAAAAGCATTAGCCGGGAGGATTTTGAATGGCTTCGGGGGCTGGTATAGAAAGGGTGCGTTGCAAAATGAGATTTGCAACGCACCCTTTCTTATAAGGATCTCAGGATCTCCAGCAGGTATTCCCATACACGCCGGGTGGAGGCAATACTCAGCCGCTCCCGGCTGGTGTGGATATCCTGCATATCCGGGCCTATGGACACACAGTCCAGCCCCGGCAGCTTGGCACTGAGGATCCCGCACTCCAAGCCCGCATGGATGGCTACTACCTGAGGCTCTGTGCCGTATTGCTCACGCCAAACCCGAACCATGGTATCCCGCAGCGGAGATTCCTTTCGGTATTCCCACGCCGGATAGTCGCCCATTTCGCTATAAGCGGCACCGTTCATATCCGCGAGCCGGCGAAGCTGCTCCCGCAGCTCCCGCTTCTCCTGCTCTACGCTGCTGCGCAGGGCAAAGGTCAGCCGCAGCTCCTGCTTTTCAAGCTGGGTCACACCCAGATTCAGACTGGTCTGCACTAGCCCCGGAATATCCTTGCTCCATGCCCGAACGCCGTTAGGCACGGCGCAAAGCAGTCCGATTACCTGCGCCGTGGCCTGTGTGGACAGGGCATTTCCGCCGAAGGCATCCACATCGTCGCCGTAGATACTTACATCCGGCTCATCATATTGGTCACGGATCTCCTGCTGGAGCTGCCGCGCCACATCATTGATCCTTTCAATATGGCTGCCCATAGCCACCAATGTGGCACTGCAGCTTCGGGGAATGGCATTGTCCTTACTGCCGCCGGACAGCTTTGTCAGGCACAGGGGCATGAGCTTTTGGATCCGGCTGAGCAGCTCACCCATGACCTTGGTGGCATTGGCACGGTTTTTATGGATCTCCACGCCGGAATGTCCGCCCTGAAGTCCCTCCACCGTCAACCGCACGCACGGCCCGTAGACCGCTCTGCGCTCCACAGGAAGCGTAATGGTGCTTCGCACGCCGCCGGCGCAGGACACCGTGAGGATTCCCTCCTCCTCGGAGTCGATGTTGATCATGGTTCGCCCCTTCAGCTCAGACAGGTCGATTCCGGTAGCCCCCTCCATGCCGGTCTCCTCGTCCACGGTGAAGATCACCTCCAGCGGAGGATGGGCAATGCCGGAATCCGCCAAAATCGCCAGCGCGTATGCCAAAGCAATTCCATCGTCACCGCCCAAAGTTGTGCCGTTGGCAAAGACATATTCTCCGTCGTGGCGAATATCCAGTCCCTGTGCAGACATATCCGTGTCAAGCTCCGGATCTTTTTCGCATACCATATCCATATGTCCCTGCAAAATCACCGGGGCGTGATCTTCCATGCCGCAGGTGCCCTCGGCAAAAATAATCACGTTATTCAGTTCGTCCTGCACATACCGCAGCCCGTTATCTTGTGCAAAGGCTGCAAGATAATCGCTGATCGCCTTGGTATTTCCCGAGCCATGAGGAATTTTACAGATTTGTTCAAAATATGAAAAAACGTTCGCAGGCTCAAGACCTGCCAGCTTAGCAGCTTCCATAGCGTTCACTCCTTATCTTATAACGCAAGCGAGGCAGAGGGAATCCCCTCTGCCTCGCAGCAATTTGCTCTCTTACACCAGATGCAGAGACATGGTCAGCAGGATCCAAGCCAAAGCGATCCACTTTGTGCCGGAAGCCAGCTTCTTATCCAGCGTGCTGGACTTGCCCTTGCCCATGTAAGTATCGGTGTTGCCGGTAATCGCACCGGACAGACCGGCCTCCTTACCACTCTGCAGCAGAACCACAACAATCAGGGCAATGCTGACAAGCACCTCAAGAACAGTCAGAATCATTCTTACGATTTGCATTTTTTAACCTCCCTCCGCCAAATACGTCGATCAGGATAACACCCCTAATGGGGACAGTTACACATATAGCCGTACTATCATATCACAGCTTTCGGCGGATTTCAAGTACCAATTTTGATTATTTCTGCACCCAGTTCCCGGTGGCAAGGCAATTGAGATAGCTTTCAATAAAGGGATCCAGCGCGCCGTCCATGACTGCATTGACGTTGCTGGTCTCACAGCCGGTGCGGGTATCCTTCACCAGCGTATAGGGCATGAAAACATAGTTGCGAATCTGACTGCCCCACTCGATCTTCTGCTGCACGCCCTTGATGTCGGCAATGGTGGCAAGATGCTCCCGCTCCCGGATCTCCACCAGCTTGCTGCGAAGCATCCGCAGACAGGTTTCCTTGTTTTGGAACTGGCTGCGCTCGGTCTGGCAGGACACTACGATGCCCGTAGCCTTGTGAATCAGACGCACAGCGGAGGAGGTCTTGTTGATGTGCTGACCGCCCGCGCCGGAGGAGCGGAACACCTGCATTTCATAATCCTCAGCCTTGATCTCAAAGTCCTCGGAATCGTCCTCGATTTCGGGAATCACTTCGATGGCGGAGAAGGAGGTCTGACGGCGGGCGTTGGCATCAAAGGGCGAGACACGCACCAAACGGTGGACGCCGCTCTCCCCTTTCAGGAAACCATAGGCATTGTCGCCCTCAATCAGGATGGACGCGGACTTGATACCCGCCTCGTCGCCCTCCTGATAGTCCAAAATCTTGTAGGTAAAGCCGTGACGCTCCGCCCAGCGGGTGTACATCCGGTAGAGCATCTGTCCCCAGACCTGACCCTCCGTGCCG
>CAZAOL010000076.1:0-7649 GCA_964486785.1 uncultured Oscillospiraceae bacterium | reverse complement strand
TGAACGCGCAATTGGAATACCTTGCCCAAAACTGCGTTAAGGAATACGAATCTGCTAACGGCGAGATTCCCATTGACGAGGACGCGCTCTATCGGAAGTAAATATTAATTATTATCGGCTGCGCCCAATTCGGGTCGCGGCCGGTTGCTTTTTTCATACGAAAAAGCACCACAGATTCTAAAAAGAGTCTGTGGTGCATTTTTTTATATTCTTATCAGACGATACCCTGAGCCAGCATAGCGTCGGCGACCTTCAGGAAGCCTGCGATGTTAGCACCGGCGACCAAATCGCCCTCCATGCCGTACTTCTTGGCGGCATCGTAGGAATTCCAGAAGATGTTGTGCATAATCTGCTTCAGCTTGGCATCCACTTCTTCGGCAGTCCAGGAGTAGCGCATGGAGTTCTGGCTCATTTCCAAACCGGAAACAGCCACGCCGCCGGCGTTGACCGCCTTGGAAGGAGCGACCACAACGCCGTTGGCCTTCAGATAAGCCATAGCCTCGTTGGTGGTGGGCATATTGGAAACTTCCACGTAATACTTGACACCGTTGGCGACAATCTTCTGAGCCTCAGCCATGCCGACCTCGTTCTGGGTGGCGCAGGGCATCAGCACGTCGGCCTTGACACCCCAGGGCTTTTCGCCGGGGAAGTAGGAAACGCCGAACTTGTCAGCATATTCCTTGACCTTATCCCGACCGGAAGCACGCATTTCCAGCATGAACGCGATCTTCTCGTCAGTGTTGATGCCGTCTTCATCGTAGATATAGCCGTCAGGGCCGGAGATGGTGACCACCTTGCCGCCCAGCTCGCTAACCTTCTTGACGGTGCCCCATGCCACATTGCCGAAGCCGGAGATTGCGAAGGTCTTGCCCTGAATGGAGTCGCCCAAAGCGGTGAGCATTTCGTTGGTGTAGTACACAGCACCGAAGCCGGTTGCCTCGGGACGGATCAGAGAGCCGCCGTAGGCGATGCCCTTACCGGTGAGAACGCCTTCGTAGCGGTCCACAAGACGCTTATACTGACCGAACAGGTAGCCGATTTCCCGGGCACCCACGCCCAAATCGCCGGCGGGAACGTCGGTGTCCGCGCCGATGTGGCGGTACAGCTCGTTCATAAAGCTCTGGCAGAAGGCCATGATCTCCCGGTCGGACTTACCTCTGGGATCGAAATCGGAACCGCCCTTGCCGCCGCCCATGGGCAGGCTGGTCAGGCTGTTCTTGAAGGTCTGCTCAAAGCCAAGGAACTTGATAATGCTCAGGTTCACGCTGGGATGGAAGCGCAGACCGCCCTTGTACGGGCCGATGGCAGAGTTGAACTGCACACGGTAGCCGGTGTTCACATGGGCCTGACCCTTGTCGTCCACCCAAGGCACCCGGAAGATAACAGCGCGCTCAGGGGTGGTGATCCGCTCCAGCAGAGCCTCCCGGCGGTAAGTAGCCTCGTTTTGCTCGATAACGGGGCGAAGGGACTCCAAAACCTCCTGAACGGTCTGGTTAAACTCAGGCTCATTGGGGTTTTGTTCGGCAACACGTGCCAAGATTTCATCTACATAGCTCATAAACAAATGTCCTCCTGTGGAAGAATTTCATGTGCCCTATTGTAGCAGATTGTGTCCGGGAATACAAGTATTTTTTAGGGAACTTGCAGAAAAAATGGAAAAAGTGTCGATGTGAACTAGAGAGAGGAAAATTCTGCAATTGATTTTGTGCAAAATTTCATTTTGCCCGGGGTAAAAGCGTATCCCGGATCACACAAACCAGTGTATTCAGCTCCTCCGGGGTAGTATTCCTGCAAATGGAGACCCGGAAAGAACCGTCCATGATCTGCGCGGGCAGTCCCATGGCCTGTAAAACGTGACTGCGATGCCCCTTGGCGCAGGCGGATCCCGCGCTGACGCAAATGCCGTGGTCTTGCAGGAGGTTGATGGAATTCTGGGTGGGCAGGCCGGGGATGGAGAGGGAAAGGATGTGGGGCGCGTCATGGGCACCGTTCACGGTAAGCCCCTCAAGCGCGGAAAGCTGCTCCACGGTATCTTCCAGAAGCTTTCTTTCTTTGCGGGCATCCTCCTGCCATGTGGGGGCAAGGGCGGCACAGGCGGCGGCAAAGCCGAAAATGGCGGGGGTAGCCTCCGTGCCGCTGCGCATACCCTGTTCCTGTCCACCGCCGGTGAGATAGGCGGGGAAGGACTTGAGCCGGGGACTGATATACAGCGCGCCTGCGCCCTTAGGACCATGAACCTTGTGAGAAGACACGGAAATCAGATCCGCGCCTAAGGTCTTGGCGGAGAAGGGGATCTTCAAAAAGCCCTGCACCGCGTCGGTGTGGAATACCGCGTCAGGACATAGCTTGTGGGTCAGCTTTGCCATTTGGGCAATGGGCATCACCGAGCCGACCTCGTTGTTGACCATCATGATGGATACCAATACGGTATCCTTTCTCAGTGCGGCTTTCAGGGCATCCACACCGATGCGCCCCATGGAGTCCGGCTGTAAATAGGTCACCTCAAAGCCTTGGGCTTCCAGCTCCTTCATGGTGTTCAGCACCGCGTGATGCTCGATGGCGGTGGTGATGATGTGCTTGTTCTTCTTTCCGTACCGCTTGGCGGTGCTGAGGATCGCCCAGTTGTCCGCCTCTGTGCCGCCGGAGGTGAAGAAGATCCGGTCGTGCTCCGCGCCCATGGCAGCAGCCACTTGGGTGCGGGCGGTGCGAAGAGCGTGGGCGGCATCGATCCCAAAGCCGTATATCGCGCTGGGATTGCCCCAGTTGACGGTCAAAGCGTCCGTAATGGCAGCCACCGCCTCATCGCAGGGCTTGGTGGTGGCGGAATTATCTAAATAAATCATGGTATCGCTCCCTATTTTCAAATAAGGTATTGTTTCGCCGCGCCGCAGGCGCATGCCCTCCCCCGGGGGGAGGGTGGCCGAGCGGAGCGAGGTCGGGAGGGGAATACGGCAGAGATCCTATTATTTCGAGCCGGTTGCGCCCTCACGTAGACAAAAGCTGTACCTCAAAAGGCATCCGTTATTTTCCGACACAAAATCGTTCAAAAATTCTTGCGGTAATATCCTCCCGGACGGTGGCACCGGTGACCTCGCCCATGGCCTCCATAGCGGTTTCTACATCGGTCAGCACAGCATCCGGGGTCAGTCCCAGCTCCAGCGCGGATATGGCGCAATGGATGGCATCCTGCGCCCGCCGAATCGCGTCATATTGCCGGGCGTTGGTCAGGATGGATCCGTCACAGGGGGTTTCCAGCCGGAACATTTCATCCACCCGCTCCGCAAGCTGCGCCAGTCCCTGACCGGTTTTGACGCATACGGGCAATACCGTGGGCAGCGGGAGCGCATCCGGCGCAAAGCCTGCGCCAAGGTCGGTTTTGTTTATCAGACCAATCACCTTGGGGTGGTTTTTGCATAGCTCCAGAATGGAAAAATCATCTTCCGTCAGCGGCGCGGAGCCGTCGCAGACGAACAGGATCAGCTCCGCGTCCTGCACAGCCTTGCGGGAGCGTTCTACGCCCATGGCCTCCACGGCATCCGAGGTCTGGCGGATCCCGGCGGTATCTATCAGCCTTAGCCGGGTGTTCCCCAGCATTACGGTTTCCTCCACGGTGTCCCGGGTAGTGCCGGGGATGTCGGTGACGATCACCCGGTCGTAGCCTGCCAAAGCGTTCAGTAAGCTGGATTTTCCCACATTGGGCTTGCCGATGATCGCGGCGGCAACGCCTTGGCGCAGGATCCGTCCTTGGGTGTACGTATTTAATAATGTATATAGGACATCTTCAGCGGCACGAAGGGTGTCGGTGTAGGCAGTCAGGGTGAAATCCTCGATGTCCTCGTCAGGATAATCCAGTACCGCGTGGAAATGACTGCAAAGGTCTGTTAGCTGACCGTATACGGGAGCAAGCCGTTTTTGCAGCACACCCTCCACCTGTCCGGCGGCGTTGGCGGCGGCATCGGCGGTGTCCGCCTCGATCAGGTCGATCACCGCTTCGGCTTGGCTTAGGTCCAGCCGCCCGTTGAGGAAGGCACGCTTGGTGAATTCTCCCCGCTGAGCGGGTCTTGCCCCGGCAAGATACAATGCCTCCAATGCGGCGGCCAGTACCGCCGGTGAGCCGTGGCAGTGGATCTCCACCGTATCCTCTCCGGTGTAGCTGTGAGGGGAAGGGGAGAAGACCGCCATGCACTGATCAATCAGGCGTCCGTGCTTATCGTGAAGGGCGCATAGGGACAGTCTGCGGGGAGAAAGCTGTGACAGAGATTTGCCGTTTTTGGGAAAAAGGATTTTTTCTGCGATTTGGGCGCAGCCATCCCCGGACAGGCGCAAAATACCGATGGCGGTAATTTGATTTCCGGTAGCAACGGCCGCAATGACCTCAGACATGGCAAAGCTCCTTTCGTAAATAACATTCTGCCCCCCACTATACCACCGTTCCTATAAAAATGCAAATACAATCCCCCCTCGCCCCCCCGCATTTATGAGGGGGGTGGCCGAGCGAAGCGAGGTCGGGGGGAGTCTGTCATTGCCGGAAGCGCAGCCAATTTGATGATCCGCTCGCTTTGGGACAAACTATCCGGGAGGTGACGCCATGGAACGGATGTACCCCGGAGAACTGACGGACAAAAATGTACGGGCGATCTTTCAGGGAGCGGGGGATTTTATTGCCCGGGAGCTTCGCTGTGGAGCGCATACCCTGTTCTTTTATACCGTTGACGGCCTGACCGCTGCCGGCGCGACCTCGGATTATGTGGTCAAGCCAATTGCGCAGCAGCTTCAAGGGGATACGGTGGAGCAGCTTTATGCCGCAGCCCTCAGCGGCACGGTTTATAATAGTGTGGCAGACCCTTGCAAGGACTTGGACGCGGTGGCAAAAAAGCTGGTAAACGGCTTCTGCGTGATCCTCTTTCCCGGCGTGGGCGCGATTGCCTATGAGGTGAAAACGCCGGAAAAACGAAGCGTGTCACCTCCGCAGGTGGAAAACACCGTAAAGGGCGCGAAGGATGCCTTCGTGGAAACCGTGCGCTCCAATACCAGCCTAATCCGGCGGCATTTGCGATCTCCGGAGCTGCGGCTGTACGAAACGCAGGTGGGCAGACGCAGCCTTACCAATGTTTGCGTGGTATGGCTGGAGGGCATCACCGACCGGGAGCTGGTGGAGCGCATGAAGACCCGTCTGGCGGAGATCGACATTGACGGTTTTTTATCCCCGGCAGCGGTGGAGGAATATGTCACCGGATCGAGAACCACCGCCTTTCCCTTGTTGCAATATACCGAGCGGACAGACCGCTTCTGTCAGGGGATCTTGGACGGCAGGGTAGGACTTCTGGTAGACGGACTTCCTTTGGGATATTTGGCGCCGGTGGACTTGGGCAGTCTGATGGAAAGCCCGGAGGACAGGGGAAAGGATTATATTTCAGCCTCCTGTGTCCGCATCCTGCGGTATTTGGCTCTTTTGATCAGCTTGCTCCTGCCGGGCTTTTTTATCGCCATGGCGACCTTTCATCAGGAGCTGATCCCGCTGCCGCTGCTGCGGGCGATCATTGAAAGCAAGCAGTCCGTGCCCTTTTCTACGACCGCGGAGGTGCTGGGCTTGCTGATTGCCTTTGAGCTTCTGCAGGAGTCCGGCATCCATCTGCCGCAGGCAGTGGGGCAGTCGGTGTCCGTGATTGGCGGCATCGTGGTGGGTACAGCGGCGGTGGAGGCAAAGCTGATCTCTCCCGCGGCACTGATCGCGGTGAGCATTGCCGGCGTTTGCGGTTTTGTTCAACCCAATCGGGATTTGGCGGAGGGAATTCGGGTTTGGCGATTCGGAATCGCGATTTTGGGGGCTTTAGGGGGCTTATTTGGGGTTTCTTTGGGTGCGATTGCCCTGGTGATCCATCTGTCCGGTTTGCAAATTTTGCAAAATCCCTTTTTATACCCTATCTCCGACGGCAGCACTCCACAGCTCCTGCGCCGCCGTCTGAAAAATCAAAAATACCGCGCCCCCAATCTGCACCCTGAGGACAGGAGGAATCAAAAATGAGACGCTGGATATGGCTTTTGCCAATCGCCGCGGCAATCGTTTTGCTAAGCGGGCAGCGTTCTCCTGCCCGGGATGTAGCACTTTTGCAGCCGGTGCAGGTAATTCGCGTCAGTAATGATATCCCTCTTATCAAAGTAGAAACCGATACCGGAGAATTTGGCTGCGGCACAACGCTGGAAGAAGCAATGACACAGCTAAAGGCCACGGCATCCGCAGAGATATTTATGGATACCGCAGACTATTTGCTGGTTGCCCCGAATGCCCAATGGCTGATTCCACAGCTTGCGGAATATCTGCGCCCGGGCTGCGCGGTGTGCGTGGAGCGGGGGACGGCAGATTTGACGCTGGTTGGAGATTTTTTCAAGATCCACCGTCCCCAAATCACATTATCCAATTATCAGGCGGGAAATCAGGATTTGCCTGAGCTGTGGACACAGGAAGGGAGAATGTCGCTTGTTTCGTGAAACCGTGGATGCAAAACAGCTTGGCGCGTGGTGCTTTGCGGCAATCGTTCCGGCGACGATCCAGCTAAGCAGCGGAACACCGTGGCTGATAATGGCGGCAGCGTGCGGGATTTGTATTATAGCGACCCTGATTGCAGAGCGTTGTATGAGTAACCGCAATCAATTGCTTAGTGTCCTGCGTTTCATTTTTTTGCCGATTCTTCTTGCGCAGCTTTTAAGCTATGCGTCCGGAAGCTGGCCGGGGAATGATAAGGGGATAATTCCGCTGGCGTTGCTTGCGCTGGCAGTGTGGTCGGCGGGGAAGGGTGTCCGTGCGGCGGCACGGGCTGGCGCAGTGCTGTTTTGGGCAGTTCTGCTGCTGTATTTTACAGTTTTGGCAACGGGGGCTGGACAGCTTCGGCTGCAGTGGCTGATACCTGACTGGGGCGAAATGAAGTGGGAGTCTGTTGTTGTACTGTTGCTGCCTGCGATTTCTGTATGTCTTATGTGTCCGGGACAGACGTTAGCGAAAAGGTTATATTTGCCTTCTATATTTGTAGTGAGTGCAGCGGCGGTGTCTGCGGGGGTGTTGTCATCAACAGTGGCTGCGCAAGCCAATGACGCATTTTATCAGCTAAGCAGAAGTCTGAGTTCGTTCGGTGTGGCACAGCGTTTTGAAGCAGTAGTCTCAGCGGGGATGACAGTGGGCTGGTTTTCTGTCGCAAGCATGTTGCTGACGGTAACTGGCTATGAAGCGGAGCAGTTGAAGTGTGGATGGGGACGCGGAGGTGTATATGTCGCTGCGGCAGCGGTGGCAGTATATCTGTTGTTTGGTCCGCGGCTGCCGATGAAAACAGTCGCAGTTGGCGCGGGCGTGTTATGGATTCTCTTTCCGATTATGCTATGGGTATTTTCTACAATAAAAGTGCGAAAAAAGAGGGCAGATCCGGCTTGACTTTTCGTGGTCACTCTGATAGAATACCCAAGCACCTTGCGAAGACGCAAGGACTTAAAAAAGCATAAAGAATTTTTGAATAAGCTCGAAAAAAGTTCTTGACAAATACAATGCTTTATGCTAGAATGAGCAAGCTGTCTGATGAACGGCGCAAGCCCGGAGGTCAGCGAACTGTACCTTGTAAATCGAATAACGCAAAGACGAAATGAACACCTTGGACAATAAA
>CAZAOL010000075.1:0-7734 GCA_964486785.1 uncultured Oscillospiraceae bacterium | reverse complement strand
AGTCCACCACCACCGCGTCCACCGCGCCGGAACGAACCAGCGCGTCGGTGATCTCCAATGCCTGCTCGCCGGTATCCGGCTGGGAGACCAGCAGATCGTCGATATTCACACCCAAAGCCGCGGCATACACAGGATCCAAGGCGTGCTCCGCGTCCACGAAGGCCACCTCGCCGCCCATCTTCTGACACTCCGCCAAAATGTGCAGTGCCAGCGTGGTCTTACCGGAGGATTCCGGCCCGTAGATCTCAATAATACGTCCCTTGGGAACGCCGCCGATGCCCAGCGCCGCGTCCAATGCCAGAGAACCGGTGGGAACCGCCTCCACATTCATTTCCGGCTTATCGCCCAAGCGCATGACTGTGCCCTTGCCGTAGTTCTTGTCGATCTGTGCCAAGGCGGTTTGCAATGCCTTTTTCTTATCCGATGCGGGAGCGGGAGCTTCGTAGCCTGTCTTTTTCGTAGCCATAATCAATCTTCCTTCCTGCCGTACTGCGCCAGCACGGCTCTTTCTATGTCGTTATTATCTCTGGAACGCTCCAGAACGGTATACCCCTTTGCTTCCAGCAGCGCGCACACTCCGTCGCCCTGCCCTTTTCCAAACTCGAAGCACAAATACCCACCGGGCTTCAGCGCGGATGTATAGTAGCGGATAATGTCCCGATAGAAGTCCAGCCCGTCTTCGCCGCCGTACAGAGCCAAATGTGGCTCATAGTCCTTCACGCTCTTGGGCAGCTCCTGCATTTCCTTTCCGGTCACGTAGGGCGGGTTGGACACGATCAAATCGAATTTCCCCAAAAATGCCGGAGGCGCAGACCGGGCATCCGCCTGAACGCAGCTCACCCGTCCGCCCAGCTTGTGCAGAGAAATATTCTTCTTTGCCACCGCCAAGGCATCCCGGGATATATCCGCCAAGGTCACCTTGGCATCCTTCACCCGATTGGCGACCGCCAGTCCGATACAGCCTGAGCCGGTGCAAAGATCCAAGATCCGGGGGTCCTGATCTAAGTAAAGTCCCTTTTTGATCGCCAAGGCCGCCACCGTGCAGGTGTCGTCCCGGGGAATCAGTACGTTTTTGTCCACATACAGCCGCATGCCGTAGAACTCCCATTCTCCAAGCACATAGGCCAGCGGCTCTCCGTCCACAATGCGCTGTACCGCCGTTTCCATGGCATCGCACACCGCTTCGCAGGCATATTTTTCCCGGTCAGCCAGCATCTGCTCCTGTGTCTTTCCCGACACATGGCAAAGAAGATTTCTCGCCAGCAGGCTGGCGACCTCATTTTCCTCCGTCTGCAAAAATTGGCGGCGGGCATCCAAGTAAAGCTGAGAAAATGTTTTTACCATTTGTCCGCCCCCTCTACCTCAGGCAGCACCGCCTGAACCGCGGCGATGCCCACCTCAATCATGGAATCGTCCGGCTCGTTGGTGGTGAAATTCTGAAACCACATACCGGGAGCGGTGAGGATCCGGGTGAACCAGTTGTCATGGCGTCCCACCCAGCGGTTGATCTCATAAGCGATTGCCACCACCAGCGGCAGCAGTGCCAGTCTGTAAACAATCATAATCAGGCGGTACAGGAAGCTGCCCTGCATTGCTGAAAGCGCAGGCACGATTGCCAGCAACGCCGAAGATGCCACAGAAAAAACCAAAATGGACAGCAGCAGCACCACCAGCAGGAAGCTGGTGCCGCAGCGGGGGTGCTTGCGGGTCATGCTGCGGACATTTTCCACCGTCAGGGGCAAGCCCGCCTCATAGCAGCGGATGGTCTTATGCTCCGCGCCGTGGTAGGCAAATACCCGCTTCATTTCGTTCATCCGGGAAACCAGCAGCATATATCCGGCAAAGATTACCATTCGCACCATGCCTTCCACCAGATTCAGCAGCACAAGGCTGTCGATCCAGCGGTCAAAGAAGCTGCCGATGATCATAGGGAGCAGGAAGAAAAGCAGGATGGACATACCCAGTCCCAGTGCCACGGCAATACCCACCAGCACCTTCTGGAACTTCTCATTGCCCAGCTTCTTTTCCAGCCACTGATCGAATTTGGACTGCTTCTGCTCCTCCTGATACTCCTCGGGAGCAAGGTCGGCAGACTGCATCAGAGCTTTGACGCCGCATACCTGAGAATCGAAGAAGCCAACCGCTCCCCGAATCAGAGGCCATGTGGCAAAGCTGCCCTTTTTATGAATTTTTCTGGGCTTTACGTCGATCTTCAGTCCGTCCTTACCACGCACCACAATGGCATCCTTCTCCGGGCCGCGCATCATGATGCCCTCGATCAGAGCCTGTCCGCCGATCATAGTCTTAAATTTTTCTTTGGGTGTATTACTCATAGTGTTCCTTCCTTACTGCGCCATAGGCAGGCGCACCGTTACCAGTGTGCCGCCCTCAGGGGCATTCTCCAGCTCCAGAGAACCGCCGTGAAGCTGAACGATCTCGTCGCATACCGCAAGGCCGATGCCCGTGCCCCGCATTTTGGAGCTGCCCTTGTAAAATTTCTTTTTCACCAGCGGCAGCTCATCGTCCGGGATGCCCGGCCCGTAGTCACGGATGGTAACCACCACCTCAGAGCCTTGACAGCAGATACCGGCATCGATCCGTTTTCCCTCGCCGCCGTGCTTCGCCGCGTTGTCCAATATATTCAGGAATACCTGCCGCATCCGCTTGGGATCACAGGGAATTTCCGGAATTTCTTCTTCATAATCCTCATACTCCAGCCGGATGCCGTCCTGCGCCAGCCGGCTGCCGTACATATACACCGCGTCCTCAAACTCGCCGCGGATGTCTGTCTGCTCCACATTCAGGGTAAACCGCCCGTCCTGGATCCGGGTGAAGTCCAAAAGCTCCACCACCATCTCCGTAAGCCGTTTGGTTTCCCTATGGATGATCTTCATGCCCCGCCGTGTCTGCTCGTCCAAATTGGTATCCGACAGCAGCGTTTCGCTCCAGCCGTTGATCGCCGTCAGCGGTGTGCGAAGCTCATGGGAAAGTGAGGATATAAATTCCGTCTGCATCCGCTCGTTTTGATTGAGCTTGGCGGACAGCTCGTTGATCGTCTGAGCCAGCTCGCCGATCTCATCGTTGTATTTGGTCTGGATCTGCGAACCGTAGCTGCCGGAAGCAATTTTTTTCGCCTTTTCCGTTATCTCCGCCACAGGGTTGAGGATGGAGCGGATATAGAAGCTGTTGCTCAGCAGAATCACCGCCAGCACCAGCAGCATCGCAAAGCTGGAAAGCCCCGCCGTTTTCAGGATCTGCCGATCCATGATACGGGTAGAGGTCACATACCTCAGCACGCCAATGACCTCGCCGCTGCTGTAGATCATGGGACTGGAAACGGCAATGATCCGCTCAGAGGTTGCCGGATCCTCGCCCACAAAGGCGCAGATACCGCGGCTGCTGATTGCCTGAGTGATGTCCTCAGTAGTGGGGGACGCACCGGCCCAATGCCCATAGGAGGAAACCACCAGCCGCCCCCGGGCATCGATGAACTGCAGCTCAATGGAATTGCGTTCCTCGAAGGTCTGCGCGTAGGTGATGCAGGACTGATAATATTCGTTATAGTCCTTATCCAGATATTCCTCAAAGAAATCGGTAGTTTCCTCCGCCCGGCGGCGCATATCCGATTCCAAATTGGAATAATAGTAAGCCGCAAACGCCGCGGTCACCGCCACAACGCACAAGATCCCCAGCGCGCAAACCACGACCACCGTATTCAAAAGCCAGCGCCGGCGCAGTCCGCCCCATCTGCGGGAGCGTTCCCGTTTCTCTGTCAGCTTCCCCATTTATAGCCAAAGCCCCAAACGGTGGTGATGTAGGTGGGGATATTGGGATTATCCTCCAGCTTAATGCGAAGCCGGCGGATATTGACATCCACGATCTTCAAATCGCCCTCATATTCCTTGCCCCATACCGCAGAGAAGATTTCCTCCCGGGACAGTGCTCTGCCGGGGTTTTGCATGAACAGCTTGATGATGGCATATTCCACCTGGGTCAGGCGGATACGCTCTCCGTACTTCTCCAGCGTGCGGTTGCGGGTATTGAGGATGAACGGGCCTGTGGCCAGCAGCTCATTGACGCTGACGCTATCCCCCCGCACCCGGCGCAGCAGCGCATCCAGCCGGGCAGTCAGCTCGGCGGGCGAAAAGGGCTTAGTCACATAGTCATCCGCACCGGTCATCAGTCCGGTGATCTTATCCATCTCCTGCGTCCGGGCAGTGAGCATAATAATGCCCATGCGCTTATTGGTGGCCCGAATCCTGCGGCACACCTCAAAGCCATCAATGTCCGGCAGCATGATGTCCAGCACCGCCGCGTCAATTTCCGGATCGTCCCGCAATGCGTCCAATGCCTGCTGACCGGTGGCCGCCTCCACGGTTTCATATCCCGCCCGCTGAAGGTTGATCACCACAAAGGAGCGGATATTTTCTTCATCTTCCAGTATCAATACTTTCTTCATAGCTCGTCACCTCATGTTTCTCCTGTCTGCCATTGGGACTGAATCAAATGGAAGCTGCGAATCAGACTGTCCCGGGTAATGCCGTAGACCGCGGATTCTACCTCCAAGTAGCCGCTGTAGACCGTATCCTCTCCGTCATATAGAACGAACCGGTTGTCCTGTGTGGCAAGCTCCTGCCGATTTGTGCCGGTAAAGGCGTGAACCGTAAACAGCTTTTGCGCGTTTTCAAAGGCTTCATCCCACAGGTAGAAGGCATAGCTTTCCTCCTGCTGCACCACCGCGGTGCGTTCCGCCCACTGGCTGTCCAGAGAAACATACCAGCCTCCCTGATAATTGTGGAAGGTATAGGCCTTGTCCACCGTGTCGCTCTGGGCGGTCATGGAAAACCACCGGATCAAATACTGCCGCTCCGGTATGACTGCGTCATCGGGCGTGCGCATCGTGATGAGTCCGGGAAGCTCAATAATGCCATCCCCGTCAATGTCATCGGCGTATACATAGTAATTCCGCAGAGTATGCACACTGTTGTCCGAACCCGCCGGGGTCGAAACATTGGTCAGGCTGCCGTCCACCAAGGCGAATATATCGGTAATGATCGCGTTTTGGTCGACTGCGCTGGCAACATACACCGCAGGTGTCTTATCCTGCAGCTTGCCGGTGATGATCCGCTTCATATTCTCCACCGGGCAGGACATCCCCACCTCGTTGGAACGCTCCATGATGCCGTCATGATAGCGGTAGACCTCCGCCACGCCCCGGGACTCGTCCGCACTGCCGGGGCGCAGCACCATCAGCTCGCTGCGTCCGTTGGCATCCAAGTCACAGTTGAGAAATTTGGCGTAATTGGTATTAAGGAGCTGCTGTGCCTGTCCCTCCCCGAAGGAATAGACGGATACCGATCTGACAAGCTGGTCACTTACCTGCACACCTACGATCAGCTCCATGCCCTTCCGGTTGTCCACTTGTGCGTACTCCACCAGATCAAAGGCAGAGCCTGCGCTTTCGATGGTATCGGACAGCACATAGCCATCCCCCTCCAGCCTGAAAATCAGGATGTTCAGGGGCTTTTCTGAGGTGGTCTTGGAAAAAAGCAGGTATTCCCCCACCCCGTCACCGTCCAGATCCGCCATTTGCACCGCCTGAGGATTGTCCCCGGAAAGCGGCGCGCAATAGGCACGGTCGCCCATGTGCCGGTCAATGGCAGACTGCAGATCCCTGTATTCCTCAGAGCGTTTGGGCACGCAGTAAAGCTGATCCAAGGTACGCATGGAGCAGCCTGCCAAAAGCAGTCCTGCCAGCAACAGGCTAACTAGCTTCATTCGTCGCACCGTTTCACGCTCCTTTCAAAATAATATCATAACATAATTCCCCGGAAAAGAAAAGCTATTTCACCACAACATTCTCTTTTCCCAGCAGCATTTCCAGCTCAGACAGCATACGTCCGTCCAAATTCGCCGTCGCGCCACGCATTTTTCGTGTATCCGCGAAGAACACCTTCACCGTGCTCTCGCCGGGGAACATATTGACGATCGCTTTGACCTTTCGGTAGCGGGGATCTTCCTCGCTGTCCAGCTTCAGATACAGCGTCCCTGCCGCCGCGCTCTTTTGCTCCGGGACTGCGGGGCGTGACTGCACCAGATCCGAAATCGGTCTTGCCCGGTTGATAATGATTTGGGGCTCTTTGTCGTCCCGAAGGGACAGCCGCCCCGTAATTACCACCGCCACATTTTCCTTAAGATATCCCCCGTATTGGGAGATTACGTTGGAAAACGCCAGCATTTCGATCGCCGCGGTATCATCCTCCACGGTGACGTAGGCCATCATGGAATTGTTGCGGGTGGTCTTCATCTTCACAGTCTGAACAATGCCCGCCACCGACACGATCTGCTCATCCTGATAGCGGCTCTCCGTATCCGTCAGCTCCGCCATGGGCACAACCTGTGTCCCCTTCAAATACTGGCGGTAGTCATCCATAGGATGCCCGGAAAGGTAGATGCCTGTGGTTTCCTTTTCCATGGTCATCCGTTCTGCCTTACTCAGCTCCGGCAGGTTTGGAATCGGCATCGACATGGCGTCCATGTCGGACTGCAGCATGGAGAACAGCCCCATCTGACCGTCGATGCTGCGTTTGCGGGTAGCAGCGACGCTGTCCATCATGGGATCGAACACTGCCAAAAGCTCGCTGCGGTTGCGCCCAAAGCAATCCATAGCACCGCATTTGATAAAATTCTCCACGGCGCGTTTGTTCAGCTCACCCTCGCCCATCCGGCGAAGCAGATCCTCCAGCGAACGGAACGGGCCGCCCTCCTCACGCTTGCTGACAAGACTGCGGATCAGGCTGTGACCCACATTCTTTACCGCGCCCAAACCGAACCGAATGGCATCCCCCTCTACGGTGAAGGGATCCTCCGAGCGGTTGATGTCCGGAGGCAAAACGGGGATCTGCAGCTCCTTGCACTCGGCAATGTAGCCGGAGATCTTGGCGGCAGAATCCAGCACCGAGGTCATCAGTGCCGCCATATACTGCCTTGGCCAATGGCACTTGAGGTAGGCGGTCTGATAGGATACCACCGCGTAGCAGACCGCGTGGGCTTTGTTAAAGGCGTAGTTGGCAAAGTCCACGATTTCGTCATAGATGGACTGCGCCGCCTGCTCCGAGATCCCGTGACCGACACAGCCGGTGATCCCCTGCTCCGGATCACCGTAGACGAATACCTTACGCTCCGCCTCGATGACCTTCATCTTCTTTTTAGAGATCGCGCGGCGGATATTATCCGCCTGTCCCATGGTGTAGCCGCCCAGAGAGCGGAAGATCTCGATTACCTGCTCCTGATACACGATACAGCCGTAGGTGACCTTCAGGATCGGCTCTAAAAGCGGTGTCTTATAGCGGATCTTACGGGGATCGTGCTTGTTGGCGATAAAGGTGGGAATGGAATCCATAGGGCCGGGGCGGTACAACGCCACGATAGCCGTCAGGTCTTCGATAGAGGTGGGGTGCATATTCACGCACACCCCGGTAATTCCCGCGCTTTCCAACTGGAACACGCCCTGCGTCTTGCCCTCCGCCAGCATGGCATAGGTAGCCGGATCGTCCTGAGGGATCTTATCGATGTCAAAGCCGGGATCGATCCGGCGGATCTGCCGCTCCGCGTCCTTGATGACCGTCAGGTTTCGCAGTCCCAAAAAGTCCATCTTGAGAAGTCCCAGCTCCTCAATGGTGGTCATGGTGTACTGGGTGACGATGGTATCATCGTTGCGGGAAAGGGGCACAT
>CAZAOL010000074.1:0-7919 GCA_964486785.1 uncultured Oscillospiraceae bacterium | reverse complement strand
TATTTGGTGATCACCGGCTTTATCGGCGCGTTCAAGGCCTATTCCGACGCGGTGGCGCTGTTCGGCACGGATCTGAACGCCTCCGGCATGAACACCATCGTGGGCTATGTCTACGATATGCTCTACGGCGACAGCGGCGGCTATCCCTCCTTTGCCTCCGCCGCCGCGATCATCCTGTTCGCCATCGTGCTGACCATCACCTGCATCAACCTGCTGGTGAGCCGCAAGCACGTCCACTACCATTGAGGTGCTGCCATGGATAACCGAATCAAAGCCGCCCGGGTCAGTGGCATCGCAAAAAAGGCAGTGATCTATGCCTTTTTGACCCTGTGGGGCATTGCGGTGCTGTTCCCCTTTTACTGGATGGTGCTGACCTCCCTGAAAAGCTACAGTGCCTACAATGCCGAGTCCGTCCCCCAGCTTTTCACCCTGTCCCCCACATTGCAAAACTATGTGGAGGTATTCACCTCCGTCCCCTTGGCGGATTACCTGCTGAATACCCTGATTTTCACCCTCGCCACCACCGCGATCATGCTGGTAGTGACGGTGCTGGCGGCCTTTGCCTTCTCCCGATTGTCCTTTCCGGGGAAGGATCTGGTGTTTACCCTGTTTCTTTCGCTGATGATGATTCCCGGCGAGCTGGTGGTGATCACCAATTTCGTCACCGTCACCAATCTGGGACTTCGCAACTCCTTCACCGGACTGATTCTGCCCAGCGTGGCATCGGTATTTTACATTTATCTGCTGAAGGAAACCTTCTCCCAGATCCCCGACGAGCTGTACTACGCCGCCAAGGCGGACGGCACCTCCGATTTCAAATACCTGTGCAAGGTCATGGTACCCATGTGCCGCCCCACGCTGGTGACCGTCACCATCCTGAAGCTGATCGAGTGCTGGAATTCCTATGTATGGCCCAGACTGATCACCGACGACCCCGACTATTTCCTTGTGTCCAACGGTATTCAGGAGCTGCGGGAGAACGGCATGGGTCGGGAAAACATTCCCGCTATGATGGCGGCGGTGGTGGTGATCTCCCTACCGCTGATCGTGCTGTTCCTGATCTTCCGGAAGAAGATCATGGCAGGCGTGTCGAGAGGAGGGCTGAAAGGATGAAACGGTTTATCGCCCTTTTTCTGGTGCTTGGGCTGACAGTAAGTCTTGCCGGCTGCCACGGCGCGGAGCAGACCAATCCCTTCCAGCTTCCCGAAAGCTTCGACACCTCCCGGGAGTATACGATTACCTTTTGGGCAAAAAATGACACCAACCTGACTCAGGTGGGCATCTATAAGCAAGCCATCGCGGATTTTCAGACGCTGTATCCCAACATCACCGTGGATCTGCGGCTGTACACCGACTACGGCAAGATCTACAACGATGTCATTACCAACATCCCCACCGACACCACCCCCAACCTGTGCATCACCTACCCCGACCACATCGCCACCTACCTCACCGGCGAGGATACTGTAGTCCCTCTGAACGGCCTGTTCTCCCACCCGGAATACGGCTTGGGCGGCACACAGGTGCGCTTTGACGCTCCCACCGAGGATGAGCTGATCGACAAATTTTTGGACGAGTGCTTCTTCGGCGGCTATTACTACGCCGTTCCCTTCGTCCGTTCCACCGAGGCGTGTTATGTAAACAAAACCTACGTAGAGGCTCTGGGCTATGAGCTGCCGGAGCAGCTTACTTGGGACTTTGTGTGGGAGGTGTCCGAAGCCGCCATGGCAAAGGATGCCGAAGGAAATTACCTTGTCAACGGACAGTCGGTGATGATTCCCTTCATTTATAAGTCCACGGACAATATGATGATTCAGCTATTGGCACAGCAGGAGGCGGGCTACTCCACCTCCGCCGGTGAGGTGCAGATCTTCAACGATACCACTAAGGCACTGCTGTCGGAAATCGCCGGACACATTGCCACCGGCGCGTTCGATACCTTTAAGCACACCGGCTACCCCGGCAATTTCCTGAATAAGGGACAGTGCATTTTTGCCATTGACTCCACCGCCGGCGCGACATGGATGGGCGCGGATGCCCCCTTGGTGGACATTTCCGAGGAGGAAGCGGTGGATTTCGAGCTGGAGGTCATGACCATCCCCCAGTACGACCCGGAGGATCCCAAAATGATCTCCCAAGGGCCTTCCCTGTGCCTGTTTAATAAGGAGGATCCTCAGGAGGTGCTGGCCACATGGCTGTTTGCCCAGTATCTGCTGAGTAACGCGGTGCAGATTCCCTATGCCCAGACCGAGGGCTACGTCCCCGTCACCTCCAAGGCCCAGCAGTCCGCGGAATATCAGGACTACCTTTCCCGCGCCGGAGAGGATAACGACCTTTACTATCAGGGCAAGCTGGATGCCACCCGCCTGCTGCTGGAAAATACGGAAAATTCCTTTGTCACCCCGGTGTTTAACGGCTCTACCTCCCTGCGGAACGCGGCAGGGCAGCTCATCGAGGATGTAAACAAAGCCGTCCGCCGGAAGCACACCGTGGACGATGCCTATTTGCAGGAGCTGTTTGACAGCGTATCCGCCCTGTACCGCCTAGACCAAATCTCCGTGGACGGCTCCAGCCGGATCCTGCTGGGCGAGCTGCCCACCGCCTCCGGCGTGCTGCTGGGCTGCCTGTGTCTGGCATGGGTGGGGATCGGCAGCTATGTTGCCGTGGATGCCGTCCGGCGCAAAAAAGCAAAAAGGGATTGATTATTTCTCTGTTTTGTGTATAATAATGCCGTGCTTTCCATAGAAAGCCAATTTGAAAGGAGAAAACCAATTATGAAAAAACTGATTGCAATGCTGCTGGTTTTGTGCATGGTTTTGGCGTTCGCCGCCTGCGCTCCCGCCGCCGATGTTGATGACGATTCCACCCCCGCCGGAAACAGCACCGACGGCACCGATGCCACCGATACCACCGATGCCACCGACGGCGGCAACGGGGACGAGGGCAACGGCGAAGTCACCGTCATGACCTACGAGCAGTACATGGCCGCCGAGATCGACGCTCCCGTGCGGATCGAAACCTACGTTCAGGCCACCCAGTCCTGGTGGGACAACCAGATCACCGTCTACTGCCAAGGCCCTGACGGCGCGTACTTCCTGTACAATTTGGCCTGCATGGAGGAGGATGCCGCCTCTCTGGTTCCCGGCGCGAAGATTCGGGTCACCGGCTATAAGGCGAATTTCGCCGGCGAGATTGAGATCGCCGATGCCACCTTCGAGCTGCTTGAGGGCGACAGCTACATCGCCGAGGCCACCGACGTCACCGCTCTGTTGGGAACTGACGAGCTGATCGACCATCAGAACGAGTATGTTTCCTTCACCGGCCTGACCGTTGAGAAGATCGAGTATAAGAACGGTGAACCCGGCGACGACATTTATGTCACCGTGTCCAACGGTACCGAGAGCTTCGACTTCTGCGTGGAGGTCTACCTGACCGGCCCGGACACCGAGGTCTACCAGACCGTAGGCACTCTGTCCGAAGGCGACGTGGTGGACATCACCGGCTTCCTGTACTGGTACGAGGGTGTCAACACCCACATCACCGGCATCTCCCTTGCCGAGTGATCCCTATCAAAAAAACTTATTCATTAGGGTGCGTTGCAAATCTCATTTTGCAACGCACCCTTTTAAAAGCCTCCCCTTTCAGGGGAGCCCAGACTGTCAAAAAACTTAGTATGTCATTCCGAGGGAGCGAAGCGACCGTGGGAATCTCAATGAAAAACTACGCAGTTTTGTTGGAATTACGCAGTATTTAATGTTGTTAAAGGAATAATATGAGATTGCCACGTCGGGCTGTGCCCTCCTCGCAATGACAGGGGTTTATTGACACTCTGAGCTCCCCTTGCGGGATTTGGGTTTTCGTGTTGCAATCCCTGTTATTGTGTTGTATAATAGGGCTGTTCAGAATGTTTTCAGGGGGAGATTTCTATGAAGAAGACCTGTTTTCTTATGATACTTTTGGTTCTGTGCCTGTGCCTGTTCGGGTGCGGCCGGGAGCCCGGAGCGGACGTGCCGGACGGCACCACCGCCCCCACAGACCCGGTTTACGAGCTGACCCTTGTGGTCACAGAGGATACCATCGGCACGCTGGAAGACTACCCCCTGCTGCAAAAGGTGGATCTGACCGGCAGCACCTGCTATGCCGCCATTGCGGACTATCAGGCACGCCACCCGGAGGTAGCGGTTACCTACACCGTGGCTTTGGGCCCGGTTACCGCCGTTCCCCCGGAAAGCACCGCGCTGCGGCTGACCCAAGGCTCTTATGACTATGACACGTTGCTTGCCGGTCTGCCTTATCTGAAAAGCCTGACTTCCCTGAGTCTTCCTGCCACGGAGCTGACGGCGCAGCAGGTAACCGCGCTGGGCGAAGCCGCTCCCGATGTTCAGATCGAATATACCGTTATCGTGGACGGCGTGGAGCTGGACTCCGCCACCACGGAGCTTGATTTAAGCGGCATGACCCCGGAGCAGGTGGCGCAGGTCGCGCCAAAGCTCAGCCTGCTTCCCCAGCTCACTAAAATCACCCTGATGGGCGAGGATGGCAGCAGTCTGCTGTCCACCGAGGATCTGAAGGCTTTGCAGGCCGCCGCGCCCCAAGCGTCCATCGACTATTCCTTCCAATTGTTCGGGCAGACCCTGAACACCTCCGATACCCGTGTGGAATTTGTGGATGTGCAGATCGGTGACGAGGGCGAGCAGGCGATCCGGGACGCGCTGGACATTCTGCCCCATTGTACCTACTTCAAGCTGGACGGCTGCGGCCTGAGCAATGCCACCATGGAAAAGCTGCGGGATGACTACCCCGGCACGGAAATCGTATGGCGTGTGTATGTATGGGAACGGAGCTGGCTCACCGACACCGAGGTTTTGCGGGCGGTGTACCATGTGGACGATTCCAACAGCGAGCCGCTGAAATATCTGACCAAGGTCAAATATATCGACATGGGTCACAATACCGAAATGGTGGACATTTCCTTCGTTTCTTATATGCCGGAGCTGGAGCTGGTGATCTTCTCCGGCGCGCCGATCGTAGACCTGACCCCCTTGGCAAGCTGTCCCAAGCTGGAGTTTTTGGAGCTGGCGTGGTGCGGACTGCTGAAGGATATTAGCCCTCTGTCCGCCTGTGAGAATCTGAAATTCATCAATTTGGGACACACCTCCGTCAGCGACCTTTCTCCCTTGGCGAATTTGCCCCTGGAGCAGCTCAGCTTTGTCAATTCCGGCAATAAGGTGGGCTTTACGGAAGCGGATTGGGCTTTGATCCAAGCCCAGCATCCCGATTGCTGGATTACCTATCAGCCCCTGAACGATGGCAGTGCCACCCCCTACAGCAAGGGCTGGCGGTACACCAACGAAGGCGGCTACACCGACTGCTACAGAAAGGTTCGGGATGTGTTCGAGCTGGACAAGCTCACCGGAAATACCGGCGTTTCCCTCACCGGCAATGACGCTGTGACCAATGTAAGCCAAACAGTCACCGAAGATACCATTTCCCGGCTGGATAACTACCCCAATCTGGAAAGCGCGGATCTTTCCGGCAGCACCTGCTACGAGGCGATCGACGCTTACGCCAAGAGCCACACACGGGTGGACGTGGTCTACACGGTATCCCTTGGGGACACCGCGCCGGAGAACACCACCACCCAGCTAACGCTGGCAAACGGCAGCTATCAATATGATGTCCTGCTGAAAAATCTGAAATATCTGAGGTCGCTGGAGCACCTGAATCTCCCCTCCACCAACCTCACCGCTGCTCAGCTTTCCCAGCTTCAGGCGGCGTACCCCGGGCTGGACATCAACTACACGAAGCTTTCCCAGAGCACCGCACTGAACGATACCGTCAGTGCGGTGGATCTGTCTGCCGGCAGTCTTTCGGTGGAGGATTTGATCTCCCAGCTTAATCAATACCCCAATGTGGCATGGGTGGAGCTGACGCGCGCGGACGGCACCACCGCCTACTCTGTCAGCGATGTAAAGGCGTTGCAGGAGGGCTGTCCCGGCGTAACCTTCCACTACAGCTTCCGGCTGTTCGGCAAAACGGTTTCCACCACCGACACCAAAATCGAATATGTCAATGTCAGCATCGGCGATGAGGGAGAAGACCAGCTTCGCGCCGCGCTGGACATTCTCTCCGGGTGCACCTATTTCAAGCTGGATGGCTGCGGACTGAGCAATTCCGTTTTGGCAAAGCTGCGGGATGACTACCCGGACACAGAGATTGTATGGCGGATCTACGTTTGGAAGCGAAGCTGGCTGACGGATACCGAGGTTCTCCGGGCGGTATACCATGTGGACGATTCCAACAGCTATCCCTTCCGTTACCTGACCAAGGTCAAGTATATGGATCTGGGGCACAATACGGAAATGGTGGACATTTCCTTCTGTGCCTATATGCCGGATCTGGAGCTGGCGATCCTCTCCGGCGCGCCGATCAAGGATCTGACTCCCCTGAGCGGCTGCAAAAAGCTGGAGTTTTTAGAGCTGGCATGGTGCGGTCATGTGACAGACATTTCTCCCCTTGCGGGCTGTGACCAGCTAAAATATCTGAACGTGGGGCATACCAAGGTCAAGGACTTCACGCCCATACAGCATTTGAATCTTCGGATGCTGAGTTATGTAAACTCCGCCAACCGGGTGGGCTTCACGGAGTACGATTGGGAGCAGATCCAGACCCTGTTCCCCAACTGCTGGATCACATACAACCCCATGGCGGACAACGATGCCACACCCTACAGTAAGGGCTGGCGGTACACCGAGGCCGGCGGCTATACCCCCATCTACCGCAAGGCACGGGATGTATTTGGCTACGATGCCATGAGTTGACGGTTGCGAAACGGAAAATTGTGTGATATGATAACCAAAACGATTACTAAGGTGATTTTATGCTGAAATATTTGACCGTCTTTTTGGTGTCCATGGTGCCGCTGATCGAGCTGCGTGGCGCGATTCCCATTGCCATGGGTATGGATCTGCCCCTGATTCCGTCTTACATCCTCTGCATATTGGGCAATATGCTGCCGGTGCCGATCATTTATTTCTTTGCCCGGAAGGTACTGCTTTGGGGCAAGGACAAGCGTTATATCGGGAAATTCTTCACCTTCTGCATCGAGAAGGGTGAACGGGGCGGTCAAAAGCTGGTGCAGACCGCCGGACGGGGCGGACTGTTTGTGGCACTGATGCTGTTCGTAGGCATCCCCCTTCCCGGCACGGGCGCGTGGACGGGTACGCTGGCTGCCAGCTTTTTGAATATGGGCATCAAATCCACCGCCCTTTCCGTCTCGCTGGGCGTGATCATTGCCGGCATCATTATGGGTGTGGTCAGCGCGCTGGGCTTGCACATTTTCGGATTATAATGGGAGGTATTGCCATGTGTCTGTTTTGTAAAATCATTGCCGGAGAGATCCCCTCCACCAAGGTCTACGAGGATGAAACCGTTTTGGCGTTTCGGGACATCGCGCCCCAAGCTCCCACTCACATCCTTGTGATCCCCAAGGCGCATATCGGCTCTGTGGCGGAGATCACCGCCGAAAACGCCGCCGTAGTCGCCCACATTTTTGAGATCATCCCCCAAATCGCCAAGGCAGAGGGGCTGGATGGCGGCTACCGGGTGGTGTCCAACTGCGGTGAGGATGCCGGTCAGACCGTCCACCATCTCCATTTCCACATCTTAGGCGGCAAAAAGCTGAATATCGAAATGGCTTGACAAATCAAGTCCCTTTGCTATAATAGCCTTGTCGCAGAACAGATCCATCTTCGGGGTGCCGGACGTTCCGGCTGAGATTGGGCAGAACCGTGCCCTGACCCGCGAACCTGATACGGTCAATACCGTCGTAGGAAAAGATGCATTGATGAAATGATTTTATCGCATTGCACTCTTTGACGGGTTTGCAATGCGATAATTTTATTTCAGGAGGTTTGCGT
>CAZAOL010000073.1:0-7928 GCA_964486785.1 uncultured Oscillospiraceae bacterium | reverse complement strand
ACCCTTTCTATACCGGCAAGCAGAAGCTGGTTGACACCGGTGGACGTGTTGATCGGTTCAACAAGCGTTTTGGCCTGAAGTAAGACAGAAGTCCGCACTGCGTCACAGTAGTGCGGACTTTTTTGTTTGGCTGTAGCTCGTCCAAAGCGTCCGTGGTGGCATAATAAGCAGGGAAAACACATCGCCGCCGGGCGGCAGCATAGGGAGGATAACTATGGCTATGAATTTTGACGAACAAATACAGGAGCGGGCGGTTTTGGTGGGCTTGAATGCCGACTGCTTTACCAAGGAGCAGACCGCCACCGAGGAGACCTTGGAGGAGCTGGAGGCTCTTTTGGAAACTGCCGGCGGCTTTTGCACCGGAAAGGTGCTGCAAAACCGGCACACGCCGGATGCCCACAGCTTTATCGGCGAGGGAAAGGCCATCGAAGTGAAGCTGCTGGTGGAAGCCACCGCCTCCACCATGGTAGTCTTTGATAATGAGCTTTCTCCGGGGCATATTCGCGCGCTGGAGGAGATCATGGGCGTGACGGTGCTGGACCGCAGCGCGCTGATATTAGATATCTTTGCTCAGCGGGCAAAGACCAAGGAAGGCCGATTGCAGGTGGAGCTGGCCCAGTATAAGTATTTGCTGCCCCGGCTGTCCGGCATGGGCAAAAGCCTGTCCCGTCAGGGCGGCGGCATCGGCACGAGAGGCCCGGGTGAAACCAAGCTGGAGTCCGACCGCCGTCATATCCGGGAGCGGATATCCCGCTTGCAGCAGGAGCTGGAGCAGGTGCGGCAGGTTCGGGGCGTACAGCGGGAGCGGAGAATGAAGAATTCCGTGCCGGTGGTGGCCATCGTGGGCTACACCAATGCCGGAAAATCCACGCTGCTGAACCGGCTTACCGGAGCGGGGATCCCCGCCAACAACCGGCTGTTTGACACCTTGGACACCACCTCCCGGCAGCTAACCGTGTCGGATAATCTGGATGTGATCCTTTCTGATACCGTGGGCTTTATCGCAAAGCTGCCCCATCATTTGGTGGACGCTTTCCGGGCAACGCTGGAGGAGCTGGAATACGCGGATCTTTTGCTCCATGTGATCGATTCCGCCGACCCGGAGCGGGAGAACCATATTCAGGTGGTGGACAGCCTGATCGCCAAGCTGGCAAAGCCGGGCACCAAGGTGCTTCGGTGCTACAATAAGGCGGATCTGGTGGACGCCACGGAGATTCCCATCGGGGAGGATGTGGTGAAGATTTCCGCCAAGCACGGCTACGGCATGACGGAGCTTTTGGCGGCCATCGAGCGCGCCTTGGGGCAGAGCCGTCACCATGTGGTGCTGACGGTTCCCTATGCGCAGGGCGGTTTGGTGGATACCCTGCACAAGAACGCGCAGGTAAAGTCCGTGGAGTATACCGGGGATGGCATCGTGGTGGAAGCGGTGCTTGATCCGATTCTTTACGGCAGACTGGCAGAGTATGTAACAAAGGAGCTATGAGCCTTGGAAGAGTATCTGGTGCCGACACAGTTCGGTGAGGACGAATTTTATGAAAAAAAGTCCCACTTCATCGGCCGTGTCTGGCCTGTGGATACGGAGGAGGCGGCGCTGGAGAAGATCCAGCAGATGAAGAAGCAGCACTACGATGCTACCCACAACTGCTGGGCGTATATCATCAAGGACGGCGCGGTGCGCTTCTCCGACGACGGAGAACCCGGCGGCACTGCCGGAATGCCCATGCTGCAGGTGCTGCAGCGGGAGGGGCTATATAATATAGTATGTGTGGTGACCCGTTACTTCGGCGGCATCCTGCTGGGAGCGGGCGGCTTGGTGCGTGCCTATACCAAGGGCGCGAAAATCGCTGTGGACGCCGCGGGAAAGTCCATGAAGCGGGTGTGGACGGTGCTGTATGTGCCCATTCCCTACAGCTTTTACGAACGGGTGAAGCTGGAGATCGCCGCCTTTGGCGGCGTTCTGCGGGACACCCAGTTCGGCATGGATATTGAATTGGAGATCTTACTGCCCCGGGCGCAGACGCAGCCCTTTTTGGAGCGGCTGACGGATATGAGCAGCGGGGTGATTGAGGGAATGGTCACCGGGGAGGAATACCGGGCATTCCCGGTGTGAAATCGCATTTCCCATAAGTATCCTGAGAGAATTCCTGCCAAAGGACTGGAATCTTCGGGGATAATGTGTTATAATGAATTGAATTGACCGAAAATACAGGGAAGGAGGGGTTACCGTGGCGGATTTTCAGCCCGCGTTCATCGATGAGCTGGTTGCGCGCAATCCAATCGACGAGGTGGTTGGGCAGTATGTGCGCCTGAAACGCTCGGGCTCCAATATGTTTGGACTTTGCCCCTTCCACGGAGAAAAAACCGCCTCCTTTTCCGTTGCGCCGGATAAGGGGATGTATTATTGCTTCGGCTGCCATAAAGGCGGCGGTGTTATCAATTTCCAGATGGAGATCGAAGGCATGAGCTATCCCGACGCGGTAAGAGCCTTGGCGAAGCGTGCCGGCATGACCGTTCCGGAGGATCCTCAGAATGAAAGCCGCTACCGTCAGCAGGAGCGGCTGTGGGCACTGCACAAGGAGGCGGCCCGGTTTTATCACGAACGGCTTTACGCTCCGGAGGGGGAAGCGGCTTTGAGCTATGCCCTCGGACGGGGAATGACCAAGGCAACCCTGACCCGGTTCGGCATCGGCTACGCGCCGGATAGCTGGAGCGATTTGGTGGACGCCATGCGGAAAAAAGGGTATACCGATCAGGAGCTGAAGGACTCCGGTCTGGCTGCCGTGTCTAAGAAGAACAACAGCAATCTGTTTGATCGTTTTAAGGACCGGCTGATGTTCCCCATCATCGATGTGCGGGGCAATGTGATCGGCTTTGGCGGACGGATCATGAAGAAGGATGAAGAGGCTGCCAAGTACCTCAACTCTCCGGAAACCCTCATTTTTAATAAGAGAAAAAATTTGTTTGCTTTGAATATTGCCAAAAAGAGTAAGCAGGGCTATATTATTTTGGTGGAGGGGTATATGGATGCCATTGCCCTGCACCAATACGGCTTTGACTGCGCGGTGGCGTCCTTGGGCACTGCGCTGACGGAGGACGGCGCGAATCTGCTGTCCAAATACACCGATCAGGTGGTGCTGATTTACGACGGCGACAATGCCGGTCAGCGTGCCACCCAGCGGGCGATTCCCATTTTGGAAAAAACCGGCCTGCAGGTGAAGGTGCTGCAAATACGGGACGCCAAGGATCCCGATGAATTTTTGAAGAAATTCGGAGCCGACCGCTTCAAGCTGCTGCTGGAGGAGTCCTCCAACCGGGTGGAATACCAGCTCAATGCCATCCGCCGCAAATATGACATTGGGACGGATGACCAGCGGGTCAAGTACATTCATGAATCGGCAGAGCTGATCTGCACCTTGAGCAGCGCGGTGCAGCGGGAGGTCTACGGCCGCCGTGTAGCGGAAGCCGCCGGTATCAGCTATGAAGCCATGAAGCTGGAGGTGGATAAGGCCTTCAAGCGGTATGTAAATAAGGAAAAAAAGCGGCAGGAGCAGATCGACCTTGCTCCTGCGAGAAATCATCAGCCCCGTTCCCGCACGATTCGTTACGACAACATGACCTCAGCCATGGCGGAGGAAACGGTGCTGGCGTTGATTGTGAAAGAGCCTGCGCTGCTGGAGCAGACGAAGGGGCTGAAAAGCGAGGAATTTTCCAGTCCCTTGCTGGGGCGGGTCTATCAGCAGCTTGAAAGCCGCTTCCGTCAGGGACTGGAGGTAAGCATCGCCGTGCTGGCGGATCTTACCGCCGAGGAGATGTCCCATTTGGCCGGCGTGGTAGGCCGGCAGGACGCGCCGGTCAGCGAGGACGCGCTGGCGGACTGTGTGCGAACCATCAAGGCAGAGCATCAGCGCAGCCATGTGACCACCGATGACGATTTGCTGGCCTTCCGTGATAACCTAAAGAACAGAAAAGGAATGAAGGTATGACCTCTGCTTATATAGAACCGGCTGCGGCCGGAGCGAATGTCGTAGAGGACGATGTCCGTCAGTACCTCAGTGAGATACGCCGCTTTCCCCGCCTTACGGCGCAGCAGGAGCGGGAGCTTGCCATGCGCTGCGCTCAGGGGGACGAGGAGGCCATCCGGCAGATGGTAGACTGTAATCTGCGGCTGGTGGTGTCCGTTGCCCGGGAGTATGCCGGGCGGGGCGTTCCGCTTCTGGATTTGATTCAGGAGGGGAGTATCGGCCTGTTGGCGGCGGCGAAAAAATTCGATCATACGCTGGAATACCGTTTTTCCACCTATGCCACCAAGTGGATCCGGCAGGGCGTGACCCGGTGCCTGATGAACCACGGCGCGGTGATTCGTGTGCCGCTGCATACCGCGGAGCGGATGCGGCGGGTGGCGTCGGCGAAGGCGGCACTTTTGCAGGAAAACGGCGGGGAGCCTACCCCGGCGCAGATTGCGGAGCGCAGCGGGATCCCCGAGGATAAGGTGCACAAGCTGCTGCAGCTCATTCCGGAGACTTGCTCTCTGGATGCCCCCGCCGGGGATGAGGATGCCACATTGGGGCTTCTGCTGGAGGATATCCATGCCCCCCAGCCTCAAGAGCAGCTTATTCGTGAGGAGCTGAACCGCACTATGAACCGGCTGATGGATATGCTCAATCCCCGTCAGCAGCAAATCCTGCGGCTGCATTTCGGCATGGAGGACGGCGTTTGCCACTCCCTTGAGGAGATAGGCGGAATGTTGGGCATCTCCAAGGAACGTGCCCGGCAGATCGAGCGTCAGGCCATGGACAAGCTGAAAAAGCACGGTGCCAGCATGGGATTGGAGGATTTTTTGGAATGAGTGAATTTCTCTTTGCGCCGCCCTTGTGGGAACAGGTGCTGGATGAAACAGCCCCCGGCACATCCCTTTGCGCCGCCCGTTTTCTGACCTTGCTTGAGGGAGAGGACGAGGATGCGCTGGAGATTGCGCTGCAGGAGCTGGATCGGCGGCAAATTCTTTTGGATCTTACCCGGCTTCCCAAGGCTCATGGCGTGGGAGAAGCGGCGATTCGGCTGCGCCGGGAGGAGCAGCTTGCCCAAAGCGGCAAGCTCATGGAAAGCCTTGAGGAAACGGATCCGCTGCGGCTTTATTTGGAGGAGCTGTCCCGGCTGCCTGCCTGCGGCGATATAAAACTGCTGGCACAGCGGCTGGTTCAAGGAGATGAATCCGCCATCGAGCCGGTTACCGCGTTGATGCTCAGCCGGGTGGTGGAGCGTGCCTGTGAGCTGACAGGCAGAGGGGTGCTTCTGCTGGATTTGATTCAGGAGGGCAGTCTGAGCCTGTGGCAAGGGCTTCTAAGCTACACCGGCGGTGACTTGGAAACACATTGTGACCGCTGCATCCAAGCCGGAATGGCAAAGGCGGTTACCGTGCAGGCACGCAGCAACGGCGTTGGCCAGCGGCTGCGGCAGGCCATGGAGGATTACCGCAGTGTGGACGAGCGGCTGCTGACGGAGCTGGGACGCAATCCCACTTTGGAGGAGATCGCCCAGGAGCTGCATATGAGCGTTCAGGAGACTGCCACGGTGGCAAAGACCGTGGAATCCGCACGGCTGCTGGCGCAGGCGAAACGGCCTGAGCCTGAGCCGGATGACCCTGAGGAGCAGCAGGCGGTGGAGGATACCGCCTACTTCCAAACCAGACAGCGGATCTCCGAGCTGCTGGGAAGCATAGAGCCGGAGGAGGCGAAGCTGCTGACCCTGCGCTTCGGCCTGGAGGGCGGAAAGCCCCTGTCTCCTCAGGAGGCGGGGCGCGCGCTTGGCATGACTCCGGAGGAGGTAGTGGCTGCCGAAGCGCGGGTACTGGCCAAGCTGAGAGAAAATGATTCTTTGGATATCCAGTAAGATAAAATAACGAAAGAGGGAAGACACGATGTCTAAATGTTATTCGATCGCCATTGACGGGCCTGCCGGAGCAGGAAAAAGCACCATTGCCCGCAGACTTGCCAAGGAGCTGGGCTTCTGCTATGTGGATACCGGAGCGGTCTACCGCACCGTGGCATATTTCTTAGATCTTCTGGGCATCAGCCCCAAGGATGCGGACGGTGTGGAACGCTACATTGATGAGCTGACCGTTACGCTGAAATATGATGACGACGGCGTGCAGCACGTTCTGATGAACGGCATGGACGTTTCCAACGATATCCGGGACGGGGATATTTCTCAGAAGGCATCCCTGATTTCCGCCCACGCGGTGGTTCGGGATATGCTGCTGGATATGCAGCGGGACTTCGCCAAGCAGCACAATGTGATTATGGACGGCCGGGATATCGGCACGGTGGTGCTGCCGGACGCGGATGTGAAAATCTTCCTCACCGCGGATGCGGAAATTCGTGCCAAGCGGCGTTATGACGAGCTGATTGCCAAAGGGCAGAAGGTGGAGCTGGATCAGATTCTCAAGGACATCCGGCAAAGAGACTATCAGGATTCCAGCCGCCCCATCGCGCCGCTGAAGCAGGCGGAGGACGCGGTGCTGGTGGACAGCTCCCAGCTTGACACCGAGGGTGTCGTGGCGGCGGTTCGGGACATTGTAGCTCAGAAGCTTGGCATATGAGTGTAACCGTTGCGAAAAATGCCGGCTTCTGCTTCGGCGTTTCCCGTGCCGTGGAGCTGGTGGAGCAGTCTGCCGCTTCCGGCAAGCAGGTGGTCACCCTTGGGCCGATTATCCACAACCGTCACGTGGTGGACCGGTTTCGCACGCTGGGGGTAGAGGTGATCGATACACCTCAGGATGCCCGGCCGGGAATGACAGTGATCATCCGCTCCCACGGTGTTACCAAAAAGGTGATCCAGGCACTGGAGGAGCGGGGAGTACAGATTGTGGATGCCACCTGCCCCTTTGTCAAGCGTATCCACGGTATCGTTGCCAAGGCTTCGGAGGAAGGCCGGCTGCCGGTGATCATCGGCACACGGGCGCACCCGGAGGTAGAGGGCATCGCCGGCTGGTGCGACCGATGCGTGATTTTTGAAAGCCCCGAGGAGCTGGCGCAGTGGGCCCAAAGCCCGGAGGTGGCGGCGGATATGCCGCTGTGTATGGTGTGCCAAACCACCTCCACTGAGGCACTGTGGAAAAAATGTTGCAATTTTGCAAAAAAACAGTTTACTAACTTGAAAATATTTGATACAATATGCAGAGCGACGGAATTTCGGCAGAATGAGGCAGCACAGCTTAGCAGCCGCTGTCAGGCAATGGTGGTCGTTGGCGACGCGAAGAGCTCCAACACCGGCCGTTTGGCCATGATCTGCCGCGAGCACTGCGAAAAGACGGTCCTGGTGGACAACGCTTCCGAACTGGATCACGCCTTTTTCAGCGGTGTCACTGATGTTGGAATCACTGCCGGTGCGTCCACACCGGCGTGGATAATAAAGGAGGTCAATAAGACTATGAGCGAAATTACTAATGTTGAGGCTGTGCAGGAGGAGAACTTCGAAGAACTTCTGGAGCAGTCCATCAAGACTTTAAATACAGGAGATAAGGTCATCGGCATCGTTACTGGCATCGGCAACACCGAAGTCCAGGTGGACTTGGGCACCAAGCATGCCGGTTACATCCCTTATGATGAAGTCAGCGCAGACCCCAATGTGAAGCCTGAGGACATTCTGAAGGTGGGCGACGAGATCGAGGTATTCGTGGTTCGCGTCAACGATCAGGAGGGCACTGTGCAGCTTTCCAAGAAGAAGCTGGACGGCATGAAGATCTGGGACGAGATGGCTGTCTACGTGGAGGAGAAGACCACAGTCGAGGGCGTCATCACCGAGGACAACAAGGGCGGTCTGGTTGCCAATGTTAAGGGCATCCGGGTGTTCATTCCCGCGTCCCAGTCCGGTATCGCCAAGGGCGGCGATATGACCGGCCTGAAGGGTCAGACCGTGAAGCTGAAGAT
>CAZAOL010000072.1:0-7978 GCA_964486785.1 uncultured Oscillospiraceae bacterium | reverse complement strand
AGGACGCTGTATAACTGCATCCAAACCAACACCTATTACGCCCTGCGGAAAACCAGCTCCGGTCTGGATGCCCGGGGCACCAGCAGTTATACAAACAACTGGACCTTCTACCGCTCCTATGAGGAGGCTATCTTCAACGAGTGGTATCCCGCCGACATCAGTGAGCACGGAAACTACTCCGAGGATGTCGCGGATGTACCGGCTGCCAATTTGGGCGGCGGCTACTTCCTGATCTGGTGCGACTATGCCTGCATCAACACTGAGGTTCAGATTTGGAACGGCGTGACCGAGAGCGTGTACAACAGCTCCACCGGCAAGAAGGTCAGCCAGTATTACAGCCTTCGTGACCGTATGTGGTCCAACATCGTCAAAATGTGGAACTGGGACATTAACAGCTCCATGACCTATACCGAGTACGCGGCACTGCGGGATACCTTTGGCGCGCATCCCGGTCTGGGCAGCGGCACCAATGCCTGCGCTGAGGCAACCACCTTGCCGGCGGGGACTGCTCCGGTGACCGGATATACGGCCTCCTGCACTCCCTACGACTGCTACTGCCAGATTCAGACCGTTACCGATGCGCCGGTGATGAGTCTTCCCTGTGAGGCGGATGTGGATGAAGCCTCCGTGGAGCTGGGCTCTGCGGATGAAGGGACGGTATTTTCCAGCTATACCTTCTATAAAAACACCCAAGGGGAGCTTTGGTACATGGTGACCGTCGGCACCGGAGAAACGGGCTACATTCATGCCACGGACACCCGGTTCTACGCCCCTATAGTGGATGACATCACTCTGACCGGTGCTACCATTCCCTCCGCCCACATCAAGGGCAAGACCTTCTCTGTTCAGGGTGTGATTCAGTCCACCCGCAATACCTTGACCTCCGTTTCCGTGTATATCCACAGCGGCTTTGATGTGGATGGCACGGTGGTGACCGGCGACACCGCTACAGTCACCAGTAACTATTATTCTCTGCTTAACAGCACGGTAGACTACAATACCTCCTTTGGCTCGGTGGCCTTGGGGAAGAACACCTATGTGATTTCTGCCGCCTTCCAAAGCACCTATGCCAACGGAGACACCGTGGCAACCTACTCCGGCTCGGTGAATTTGCTGGAGCATTGCTTCTATGTGCTCAGCTCCAGCGTTAGCCAGTCCTCCTGCAGCCATAGCTACACCAGCACCACGCTGCATGAGTCTACCTGTCTGGAAGAAGGCGTGCTGGTTACCGGCTGCGCCAAATGCGGTCTGGTTACAGAGTCTGCAATTCCGATTTCCGATCACAGCTACTCTGCCGTTACCGTTCCGGCAACCTGTCAGGAGGACGGTTATACAACCTATACCTGTGGCGTTTGCGGCTACAGCTTCGTGGGTGATTATGTCGCTGCGGGGCATAGCTGGGTGGCTGCTACCTGTACCGACGCGGAGTACTGCTCCGGCTGCGGAGAGATTGGGGATGGCGCAACGGGTCACAGCTATAGAGCTACCGTGATTGCCCCCACCTGTACGGAAAAGGGCTATACCAATCATGTATGCGCCAACTGCGGCGACAGCTATACCACCGACACCGTGGCAGCTCTGGGTCACAGCTACAGCAGCGTGGTCACAGCTCCTACCTGTACCGAGGAGGGCTGCACTACCTATACCTGCTCCACCTGTGGGCATAGCTATAGCGACGGATATGCCGCCGCTTTGGGGCACAGCTACGTAAGTGTAGTCACCGAGCCCACTTGCACCGAGGACGGCTACACCACCCATACCTGCTCCCGCTGCGGGGATGTTACTGTGGATAGCTATGTGGCAGCACCGGGACACAGCTACAAGACGGAAACGGTTGCGCCCACCTGTACGGAAGGCGGCTACACCACCTACACCTGCTCTGTATGCGGCTACAGCTATGTGGGCGACCGCAAGGACGCTCTGGGGCATGACTGGGTGGCTGCCACCTGTACCGACGCGAAATACTGCCGCCGCTGTGAAACGGTGGAGGGAACGGCACTGGGACACAATTATGTGACCGTAGTGACTGCGCCCACCTGTACCGAGAGCGGCTATACGACCCACACCTGTACCCGTTGCGGCGACAGCTACACCACAAATCCCGTGGCCGCGCTGGGGCACAACTGGGTAGACGCTACCTGCACCGACGCGAAATACTGTACCAACTGCGGCGAAACCGACGGCAGCGCGCTGGGACACCGCTATGTCAGCGTGGTGACGGCTCCCACCTGTACCACCGGCGGTTACACCACCCATACCTGCTCCCGCTGCGGTAATAGCTACAAGAACAACATTGTGGCGGCATTGGGACATAACTATGTCAGCGTGGTGACGGCTCCCACCTGTACCGAACAGGGCTACACCACCCATACGTGTTCCCGTTGCGACGATACCTACACCGATAGTATCGTGGCCGCGCTGGGGCATAGCTGGGTGGAGGTCACCTGTACGGAGCCGGAGCATTGCACCACCTGCGGGCTGACCGTTGGTGAGGCGTTGGGACATAATTACATAAGCGTGGTGACCAACCGCACCTGTACCACCGACGGCTACACCACCCATACCTGCTACAACTGTAAGGACGTATATATTGACAACATTGTGCCCGCACCCGGACATAAATGGGTGGAGGCCACCTGCCAGATAGAGCAGTATTGTGAGGTTTGCGGCGAAACCGTGGGCACTGTGGCAGCGCACGATTACATTGCCGTGGTCACCCCGCCTACCTGTACGGAGGACGGCTACACCACCCATACCTGCTCCTACTGCGGCAAGAGCTATACGGATACTGCGGTGGACGCGCTGGGCCACAACTATGAAAGCGTGAGCTTTGATTCCACCTGTACCGAAATGGGCGGCGTTCGTCATACCTGTTCCCGCTGCGGCGATGAATACATTGACGGACGGATACCGGCCAACGGACACAGCTACGAAAGCACAGTCACAGATGCTTCCTGTACTGAACAGGGCTATACCACCTACACCTGCACCGCCTGCGGCTACTGCTATACCGGAAGCCGTGTGGCCGCGCTGGGTCATGCCTATAAGAGCTCCTTTGTGATTGCCACCTGTACCACCGGCGGCTACACCACCCATACCTGTATCCGCTGCGGCGATGTCTACGTTGACAACTATGTAGACGCCAAGGGACATAGCTGGTCCAGTGCCGGCTGTACCGAGGAGCGGTACTGCACGGTCTGCGGTTTGCAGGGTGGCGGCGCGTTGGGACATGATTACGAGGCGAATGTGACTGCGCCTACCTGCGCCGAGCAAGGTTATACCACTTATACCTGCACCGTCTGCGGTGACAGCTACACCGGCGACTTTGTGGCCGCGCTGGGTCATAGCTGGGTGGCTGCCAACTGCACACAGGCAAAGCATTGTACGGTCTGCGGCGCAACGGAGGGCAATCCTCTGGGACACAGTTATAACGGCGTGGTGACCGCACCCACCTGCACGGACAGGGGCTATACCACCTATACCTGTACGGTCTGCGGCGATGGCTATGTGGGCGACACCGTGGACGCGCTGGGACATAGCTGGGTGGCTGCCACCTGTACCGAAAAGCGGCATTGCCAAGTGTGCGGACTGACGGAAAGCGAGCCCTTGGGGCACAGCTACAAGGCCGTAGTGACGGATCCCACCTGTACGGAAAGCGGCTACACCACCTATACCTGCTCCCGCTGCGGTGACAGCTATGTGGGCGATACGGTGGACGCGCTGGGACATAGCTGGGTGGCTGCCACCTGCACCGAAGCGAAGCATTGCGACCGCTGCGGTGAAGTAGAGGGTACGGCACTGGGTCATAACTACGTCAGCGTAGTGACCGCCCCCACCTGCACCGCGCAGGGCTACACTACCCATATCTGCTCCCGCTGCGGCGACAGCTACACCGATAGCACTGTCGCGGCACTGGGTCATGACTACGACAGCGTAGTGACCGCCCCCACCTGCACCGCGCAGGGCTACACCACCCATACCTGCTCCCGCTGTGAAAACAGCTATGTGGGCAGCACCGTAGCGGCACTGGGACATAAATACAACAGTGCGGTAACCGCACCTACCTGCACCACCGAGGGCTACACTACTCACATCTGCACCGTCTGCGGCGACAGCTATAAAGACGCAATTGTGGACGCGCTGGGGCATAGCTGGGTGGATGCCACCTGTACCGAAAAGCGGCATTGCCCGGTGTGCGGTCTGACAGCAAACGAGCCCTTGGGTCATGACTATAATGGTGTAGTGACCGCACCCACCTGTACCGAGGGCGGCTACACCACCTATACCTGCACCCGCTGCGGTGACAGCTATACCGATGCGATCGTATCTGCGCTGGGACATAGCTGGGTGGCCGCTACCTGCACCGAGGCGAAGCATTGCACCCGCTGCGACAAAGTAGAGGGTACGGCACTGGGTCATAACTACGTCAGCGTAGTGACCGCCCCCACCTGCACCGCGCAGGGCTACACCACCCACACCTGCACCCGTTGCGGCAACGGCTATACTGACAGCACCGTGGCGGCGCTGGGTCATAACTACGTCAGCGCGGTTACCAATCCCACCTGTACCAGACAGGGCTACACCACCCACACCTGCTCCCGCTGCGCCAACAGCTATGCCGACAGCTCCGTAGCGGCATTGGGACATGACTACCACAGCGTAGTGACAGCACCTACCTGTGCCGAACAGGGCTACACTACCCACACCTGTTCCCGCTGTAACAACAGCTATACCGATGGTTTTGTGGACGCGCTGGGACATAGCTGGGTGGATGCCACCTGTACGGAAATCAAGTATTGCGACATCTGCGGCACAAAGGAAGGCAGCCCGCTGGGACACAGCTATCAAAGCGTAGTGACTGCCCCCACCTGTACCGAGGGCGGCTACACCACCCACACCTGTACCCGCTGCGGCGATACCTATACCGACAGCATTACAGCGGCCTTGGGGCACGCATGGGAAGCGGCTACCTGTACCGGTGCCAGATCCTGTACCCGCTGCGGCGAGACGGACGGCGAGGCATTGGGGCATGACTACCAAAGCGCAGTGACCGCGCCTACCTGTACCGAGGATGGCTATACCACCCACACCTGCTCCCGCTGTGACGATAGCTATACCGACAGCACCGTAGCAGCGTTGGGACATGACTACAAAAGCGCAGTGACCGCCCCCACCTGTACCGCACAGGGCTACACCACCCATACCTGCTCCCGCTGCGGCGGCAGCTATACCGATAGCCTGCTGCCCGCCAACGGACACAGCTATGCGGATGTGACGGTCGAACCCACCTGCACCAAGGGCGGCTACACCAGCCATACCTGCGGCGTCTGCGGCGACAGCTATACCGATGCCGTTGTGGCGGCACTGGGACACGGCTACAGAAGCACATTCGTGGATGCCACCTGCACCACCGAGGGCTATACCGTCCATACCTGCGTCCGCTGCGACGACAGCTACATCGACAGCTATGTGGACGCGCTGGGTCATAGCTGGGTGGATGCCACCTGCACGGAGATCAAATATTGCGACCTCTGCGGCGTGAAGGAGGGCAGCCCGCTGGGACACAGCTACGTAAGCGTGGTGACCCCGCCTACCTGTACGAAGGGCGGCTACACCACCTATACCTGCTCCCGCTGCGGCGATACCTACACCGGCGCGCCTACCGCGGCTACCGGCCATAGCTGGGTGGATGCCACCTGCACAGAGCCGACGCATTGTGAAGGATGTGGGCTGACAGAGGGAACCGTGAGCGGTCACAGCTACCGGGCAACCGTTGTCAATCCCACCTGTACCGTGGATGGCTACACTGCCTACACCTGTACCGTCTGCGGCGATAGCTACACCGACGATGTGGTGGCGGCTACCGGCCATAGCTGGGTGGATGCCACCTGTACCGCGGCTAAGTACTGCGCGCTCTGCGGCAAAACCGATGGCGCAGCTCTGGGGCACAGCTATGAGTCCGTGGTTACCGCACCCACCTACTCCAAAGGCGGCTATACGACCTATACCTGCACGGTCTGCGGCTACAGCTACATGGACAATCCGGTGGCGGCACTGAACTATTTGTCCGATTGCAGCATCTACCGCTGCTACTGTCAGATCCAGGTTACGGCAGCCACTCCCGTGATGGCTCTGCCCTGCACCAATGAGGTAGTTTCCAACGTTGCCCGGCTGGGTTATGCCGGAAAGGGTGAGCTGTTCTCTTGCAGCTACTTCTATAAAAATACTCAGGGAGAGCTTTGGTATAAGGTGACCACCGAGGACGGACAGGAGGGCTACATCCGGGCCACGGATACCCAGTTCTACGCGCCGCTGGTGGACGATATCACCATCACCAATCCCTCTAAACCCTCCGCGCACATCAACGGGAAGTCATTCTCCCTGTCCGGCGTGATCCGTTCCACGCAAAATACGCTGACCACCGTAACTGCCGCGATCTACAGCGGCTTCGGTACGGAGGGAACAAAGTCTGCCGGTGCCAGCGCGGCGGTTTCCGGAAACTACTATTCTCTGTTCAACAGCACCGTGGACAACAACACCCGCTTCGGTGACGCGGAGCTGGGCGAGAATACCTATGTAATTTCCGTTACCTATCAAAACCAATACGCGGACGGAGACAGCATCGCAATCTTCACCGGCTCGGTGAATTTGGTGGAGCATTGCTTCTATAGCCTGAAATCCAGCGTCAGCCAGTCCTCCTGCAGCCACAGCTATACGGAAACCGTGGTGCGTGAGGCCACCTGTGCCGAGACAGGCTTGAAGATTACCGGCTGCGCCACTTGCGGCTTGGTCAAGGAAACGCAGATAGCCGCGCTGTCCCATACATGGACAAATGCTACCTGCTCCGAGACAAAGCATTGTACGGTCTGCGGCGCGTCTGAGGGGGATACCCTTGACCACAGCTACAGCAGCTCTGTGATCCCGGCCGCCTGTACGGAAGAAGGCTACACGCTTTATACCTGCGGAGTCTGCGGCGACAGCTACCGCGACAGCTTTACCTCTGCCACCGGTCATAGCTGGGTAGACGCTACCTGCACCGATCCTATGTACTGCGCCAATTGCGGCGATGTGTCGGGGGATGTGGCAGGCCACAGCTACAAGGAAATCGTAGTGGAAGCCACCTGTACCGCAAAGGGCTCTGTGACCTACGTATGCACGAACTGCGGCGATAGCTATGACGGCGGGACTCTGCCCGCTGCGGGACATAGCTGGATAGAGGCCACCTGCACCGAAGCCCGCCATTGTTCAAAGTGCGGCCTGACGGTAAGCACCGCTTTGGGACACATTTGGGTGGAGGCCACCTGTCAAGAGGTGAAGCATTGCACACGGTGCGGTGCGGAGGAAGGCACCTTGGCGAATCACAGCTACCAAATCGCTGTGATTGAGGCGAGCTGCACAGAGGGTGGATTTACCTTCTATGCCTGCAACGTCTGCGGCTACAGCTATAGCGGCAATGAAACGGAGGCTTTGGGACACACTTGGAAAGACGGAACCTGTACCGTCTGCGGCGACGTTTGCGCTCACAATATGGTAAGCGGAAGCTGTACGGAATGTGGATATTCCCAATTGGTGACCCCCACGCTGGCTCTGAGCTATGCTTCGCTGTCCTTTGAGGCGGAGATTCGCTACAACATCTATTTCACCGCCAGCGATTTGGACGATGTGGTGCAGATGGGTATGCTGTTCTTCTCCACAGGAGATGAATCCGGCTCCTATGAAACAGCCAGCAAAATCGTCACCAGCTATACCGCCAACGCGACCCACTTCATGGTGCAGACCGATGGCGTGGCGGCGAAGAATATGGGTGACAATATCTACTTCCGGCTCTTTGCCCAGCTTACCGATGGCAGTTACGTCTATTCGGCGTTGAAGAGCTACAACGCGGTGTCCTACGCCAATTCCATTCTCCAAAAATCCACCAACCCCTATATGAAGACGCTGGTGGTGGCAATGCTGAACTTCGGCGCGGAGGCACAGT
>CAZAOL010000071.1:2595-8044 GCA_964486785.1 uncultured Oscillospiraceae bacterium | reverse complement strand
AGCCGGAATATGGCGGGCGGGCCTATCTCGAAAAACAGGATTACATTCTGATGAGACAGAAAGAAAAACTTTCACAACAATCGGAGGAACTCTCGCAGCAGTCAAAGGACATCCTGATCAACAAGATGACTTTGCTGGAGCAGGAGGATACGCTTGAGGAGCAGGAAGGAAAAATTGCTGATCGCGACAGGATGATCGCCGAAAAAGATGAGAAGCTTGAGAACCTCACCTTGAAGCTCAACGATGTGGAAACGCTCATGGATGAGGTCGTGGATATCGCGTATGAAAAAGCGGTCGATGGATCAGACCCTTTTCGTCAAATTTCAGTTCGTCAATGTTGATCATGATGATTACTCCTTCTCAATATGGGATTTTACACTCGGGTGGGGATGCCCGTTTTTTGCATTTCGGCTTTCAGGTCGGAAATCGCTACCTCGCCGAAGTGGAAGATGGAGGCGGCAAGACCGGCGTCCACCTTGGGCAGGGTTTGGAACAGGGTGATAAAATCCTCGATTTTTCCCGCGCCGCCGGAGGCAATGACCGGAACGCTTACCGCGTTGCATACCGCTTCCAGCATTTCCAAATCGAAGCCCTGCTTGACTCCGTCGGTGTCGATGGAATTGACCACGATTTCTCCTGCGCCGTTGTCCACACAGCGGCGGATCCATGAGATCGCCTCCATGCCGGTGTCCTCTCTGCCGCCCTTGGCGAATACCCGAAATTGTCCGTCCACTCGCTTGATATCGGCGGACAAAACCACGCATTGGTCGCCGTAGCGTTTGGCGGCTTCGTAGACCAGATCCGGATTGCGGATCGCGCCGGAATTGACGCTGACCTTATCCGCACCGCATTTCAGCACCCGGTCGAAGTCCTCCAGCGTATTGATGCCGCCGCCTACGGTCAGGGGAATGAACACGGTCTTAGCGGTCTGCACCAAAATGTCGGTGAACAGCTTGCGCCCGTCGGAGGAGGCGGTGATGTCGTAAAACACCAGCTCGTCCGCGCCGCACCCGCTATAAAATTCGGCAAGGGCAACGGGGGAGGAAACATCCTGCAGTCCCCCGAAATTTACGCCCTTGACCACCCGTCCGTCTTTTACATCCAGACAGGGGATGATTCGTTTTGTTATCATTTCGCCACCTCGATTGCTTTTCGCAGGTCGATCGCGCCGGTGTAGTAGGCCTTGCCTACGATCGCGCCGTGGATATCCAAGGCGGTCAGCCGCTGCACGTCCTCCAGAGAAGACACGCCGCCGGAGGCGATGATGTCCAATTGGAAACGCTGGGACAGCTCCCGGTACAGGGCGTGGTTGGTGCCCTGCATGGCTCCGTCCTTGGAAATGTCGGTGCAGATCAGAGTTTTTACGCCGATGCGCTGCATTTTTTCGCAGAAGTCCATGGCGTTTTCTTCACTCTTTACCGTCCAGCCCTTGATGGCAACGAAGCCGTCACGGATGTCGATGCCCACGGCGATTTTTTCGCCGTATTTGGCAACCGCTTTTTCTACGAAGCCCGGTTCGGTGACGGCGGCGGTTCCTAAGATCACCCGGTCGATGCCGGCGGATAAGTATTTTTCGATGGTCTCCATGTCACGGATGCCGCCGCCGATCTCGCAGAAAAGTCCGGTGGCGTTTTTGATGGCGGTGACAGTGGGGAAATTTGGGGTTTTTCCGGATTTTGCACCTTCCAGGTCTACCAAGTGGATCCGGGTCGCGCCGCAGGCGGCGAAGTCACGGGCCACGGAGGTGGGGTCTTCGCTGTATACAGTCATTTGCGCGTAGTCACCCTTAAAAAGCCGTACAGCCTTGCCGTCATACAAATCTATGGCAGGATAAATCAGCATTTTGTTCCCTCCTCCACAAAGGCTCTCAGAATGTTTAGCCCCACTGTGCCGCTTTTTTCCGGGTGGAACTGGCAGCCGTAGACATTATACTTTGCTACGGCGGCGGTCAGCTCCGCACCGTATTCGGCGGTGGCGGTGACTGCATCCGAACAATTTGTCGCATAGTAGGAGTGGACGAAGTAGACACAATCGCCCTCCTTGATATAGCGAAACAGGGGGCAGTCCTTTTGAAAACGTAAGGCGTTCCAGCCGATGTGAGGAATCTTATAATCGGCGGGGATCACGCCCTCCATGCTGACCACCTGTCCGGGGATCAGTCCAAGCCCCAAATGCTCGCCGTATTCATAGCTTTTTTCAAAGAGCATTTGCATCCCTAAGCAGATGCCAAGCAGTGGCTTTCCGGCGGCAGCCAGCTCCTTGATCAGGGTGTCCAGTCCGGTTGAGCGCAGCTTGCTCGCCGCGTCCTCGAACGCGCCTACGCCGGGGAGAATGATCTGGTCGGCGGCGCGCAGCACCGCCGGGTCGGCGGTGACGGCTACCTCCGCGCCGATGGCGTTTAAGGAACACTCCAGAGAAAAGAGGTTTCCTACGCCGTAGTCAACGATCGCTACCATTTACAGAACTCCCTTCGTGGAGGGAATCTCACCGGCGCAGGCGGGGTCGATGGCAACGGCTTGCCGCAAGCTCCTCGCCACCGATTTGAACGTGCCCTCGATGATGTGGTGGGAATTGCTGCCCGCAAGCTGCCGCAGGTGCAGTGTGCATTGGGCGTTGCGGACAAAGCCGAGGAAAAATTCCTCCACCAGCTCCGTATCGAAAGAGCCTACCTTTTCCGTGGGAATCTCCAACGCGTAGCCCAGATAGCTTCTGCCGGACAGATCCACGGCGGTGAGGATCAGGCTTTCATCCATGGGAAGGACGGTATCGCCGTAGCGGCAGATGCCCCGCTTTTCTCCCAATGCCTGAGAAAACGCCTGACCTAAGGCGATGCCGATGTCCTCTACGGTGTGGTGGTCGTCCACATAGGTATCTCCCTTGCAGGAAACAGTCAGGTCAAAGCGTCCGTGGCGGGCGAACAGGGTCAGCATATGATCCAAAAAGCCGCAGCCGGTTTGAATTTCACTGCTGCCTATGCCGTCCAGCGTCAGCTTCAGGCGAATATCGGTCTCCGCGGTGGCGCGGATGATTTCGGCAGTTCTCATAAGAATCCCTCCAAAATTTCTTTGACAGCCCCGATAAAGGCGGTCATTTGGTCTTGGCTGCCCACGGTGATGCGGATATAATCCGTCAACCGGGGGGTATCGAAGTGGCGAATCAGGACACCCTTTTCCTTAAGCCGCAGGTACAGCTCCTTACCGCCGATGGCGGAGCTTTTGGCAAAGAGGAAATTGGCCTTGGAGTCGGTGACGGTGAAGCCCAGCTCCTTAAGTGCCGCCGCCGTCCATGCCCGGTTTACCTGAATCTTTTGGCAGTTTAGCTGAAAATACTCCTTATCCTCCAGCGCGCCGATGCCGGCGGCCATGGACATACGGTTGACATTATAGGGATTTGTGGAGTATTTGAGAGTGTTCAGGTCTTGGATAAGTGCCTTGCAGCCCACGGCGAAGCCCAGCCGCGCGCCCGCCATGGAGCGGGATTTGGAGAAGGTCTGCACTACCAGAAGGTTGTCATACTTCTTCGTCAGGGGGATGGCACTTTCGCCGCCGAAGTCGATGTACGCTTCGTCGATCACCACCACGTTATTGGGATTGCCCTGAACGATCTGTTCAATCTCCGCCGGAGTTAGGTACAGTCCGGTGGGGGCGTTGGGGTTGGCAATAAAAATGGTGGCGTTTTGGTTTACATAATCATTTACATTGATGGACAGATCCGGCATCAAAGGGATCTGGCGGTAGGGGATGCCGTTAAGCTGGGCGAACACCTTATAAAAGCCGTAGGTTATGTCCGGGAATACCGCCGGATGGGTGCTGTCGCAAAACGCCATAAAGGCGAAGTTCAGCACCTCGTCCGAGCCGTTGGAGAAGATGATCTCCTCCGGCGCGACCCCAAGCTGTGCTGCCGCCGTTTCCGTCAGGGCGGTGCAGCAGGGGTCGGAGTACAGCTCCAGCCGCTGTGCCTCCCGCGCTGAGCGAAGCTGCGCCTTGGGGGAGGGCGGGAAGGGGGACTCGTTGGTATTCAGCTTGATGTATTTTTGATTCCTGGGTTGCTCGCCGGGGGTGTAGGGGGTCAATGCGTCATATTTCCTGCTAAAAAACCGGCTCATGCTTCATCCTCCGTGCGGATGATGGCACTTTTGGCGTGGGCGGTCAGACCTTCTGCGGTGGCGAAGGCTGCCACGTCCTTTGCCACCCGTGCCAAGGCATCCCGGGTATAGTAGGTGTACTGGGTCTTTTTTACGAAATCGTCCACGGACAGGGGGCTGCTGAACCGTGCCATGCCGCTGGTGGGCAGGGTGTGATTCGGCCCGGCAAAATAGTCGCCCAAGGCTTCGGGACAGTTTCTGCCCATGAAGATCGAGCCTGCGTGACGGATGCTGTCTAAGTAAGCAAAGGGGTCGTCTACGCACAGCTCCAAATGCTCCGGAGCGATTTGGTTGGACACCTCGATCACCTGACGGAAATCATCGGCTACGATGATCTTGCCGTTGACATCAATGGAGGCACGGGCAATTTCCGCCCGCTCCAGCAGAGGGATCTGGTTTTCCAGCTCCGCCTGCACCGCTTGCGCCAAAGCCATGGAGTCGGTGACCAGCACGGCACTTGCCAGCTTGTCGTGCTCTGCCTGAGAAAGCAGATCCGCCGCCAAATGCCGGGGATCAGATCTGCCGTCGGCAATAATCAGAATCTCGCTGGGGCCGGCGATCATGTCGATGGACACCTGACCGAACACCTGCCGCTTGGCTTCCGCCACGAAGGCGTTGCCCGGGCCCACGATCTTATCTACCCGGGGGATGCTCTCCGTGCCGTAGGCAAGGGCGGCAATGGCCTGCGCACCGCCTACCTTATAGATCTTGTCCACACCGGCAACGTGGGCAGCCGCAAGGATCACCGGAGTGACCTTGCCCTGGGCGTTGGGGGGCGTGACCATCACCAGCTCCGGCACACCGGCGATCTTCGCCGGAATGGAGTCCATCAGCACGGTGGAGGGGTATGCCGCTGTGCCGCCGGGGACATACAGACCTGCCCGGTCCACGGGAATGATCTTCTGCCCGGTGACGATACCGTTTTCATCGTTGATCAGGAAGCTGTTACGCACCTGACGGGAATGGAATTTGCGGATATTGGCGGCGGCCTGCTCCATGATCCGAAGCAGCTCCGGGTCAACCAAGGCGACGGCTTCGTCAATCTCTTCCCGGGTGACCTGCAGAGAGGTCAGCTTCGCCTTGTCGAACTTTTCGCAGTATTCGTACAGAGCCGCGTCGCCACGCCGGCGTACATTGGCGATGATGTCGGTGACGATGGCTTCTACATTTACGGTGGGCTCTACCCGGGCGAAAATTTCCTCCGGGGCGACCTCGCCGAATTTCATGATTTTGATCATAGTGGATTCCTCCAATCTGAGGCGTTATGGGTTGTAAGGTAGAGACCGGCGTCCTCGACGGTCCTTG
>CAZAOL010000071.1:0-2495 GCA_964486785.1 uncultured Oscillospiraceae bacterium | reverse complement strand
TACAAGGGTTCTTTCATACGAATGACATACTCCCCCCGGCTTCACTTCGTTCAGCCACCCCCCTCATAAATGCGGGGGCAAGGGGATTAGCGTTGTGACAGTTGGGCTCGAAGGCTGGTGAGGAGCTGCTCGATTTGCTGCCCCTTGAATTGGTAGCTTGCCTTATTGGCAATCAGCCGGGCGGAGATAGGAACGATCTCATCATAGACCAGAAGGTTATTCTCTCTCAGGGTCGTTCCCGTCTCTACGATGTCCACGATCACATCGCTCAAGCCTAAGATCGGCGCGATCTCAATGGATCCGTTCAGGTGGATGATGTCGATGTCCCGTCCCTTAGAGCGGTAATAATTGGTGGCAATGTTGGTGAACTTGGTCGCTACCCGGAGCTTGCGCCGGGTATCGTCCCGGAAGCCTGCCTTGGCAGCCACCGCCATGCGGCATTTGCCCAAGTCCATATCCAAAAGCTCATAGACCTCCGGCTGGTATTCCAGCAGGATGTCCTTGCCGGCAACGCCGATGTCCGCCGCGCCACGCTCTACATAAATGGCAACGTCCGAGGGCTTTGCCCAGAAGTAGCACACGCCACATTCCTCATTTTCAAAAATCAGCTTGCGGTCGTTTTCCTTGATGGCGGGGCAGGAGAAGCCTGCCTTTTCAAACATGGCGTAAACCTTCTCGCCCAAGCGGCCCTTGGGCAGCGCGATATTAAGCATTGGTTTCAAGGCACTCTACCTCCCCGTTGGTAATCTTCATAAGCCGGCGGTAACGAATGTCCTCCGGCAGACTGCGCTGCAGCAGCACCCCTCCGCCCAGTGCCTGCGCCTGAAGGCAAAGTCGGCTCAAGGGGGTGGTATCATCGTAAAGCAGCACGGTGTCCACATCAAAGTCACCGCTGCTCTGCTCCAGCATTTCCAGCATATCGGTATACACGGCAAAGCCTACAGCGCCGCCCCGGCGGTTCAGCTTTCTCATGACAGGGTCATACTGTCCGCCGGTGAGCACGCAGCCCGGCAGACCGCTGATGAAGCCCTTGAATACGATGCCGTTATAATAGCGCAAATCGTCCACCATGGACAAATCGATCCTCAGAGCGGTCTTTGTGCCGAAGCCGCACAGGGCGTCGATCACGGTCCGGAAAGAGCAAAGGGTTTCCGGCGCGACATAGCCGCCGAGCATTTCTTCCAGCTTGGGCAGAAGCTGCCGGGGTTCGCCGCTGAGGGATGCCAAGGTACAAAGCAGCTCCGTCTGAGCCGGATCCAGCCCCAGCTCCCGGCAAAGTCCGGTCAGCCCGTGGGGATTCTTCTCGCCGATGAGGTGGAGCAGCTCCGCCCGCTTTTCCTGAGGGATCTCCAAAGAGCTCATCAGCTCCGAAATCAGCCCCAAATGGGAAATGACCAAAACGCTGTCGCCGGAGATACGGCTCAGGCTTTCCGCCGCCAGCACCAGCACCTCGCAGATGCAGTATTCGTCAATGTCTCCAAGACACTCCAAGCCTACCTGCATGATCTCCCGGAAGCCATGGGCACCCTTGGTGACCCGGTAGACATTCTCATTATAATATAGCTTCTGCACGCCGGGGCAGTCCTTATGGTTTTTTACGATGGACAGCGTAACGTCCGGCTTCAGTGCCAGCAGCTTTCCGTCGGTATCGGTAAAGGTAATCACGCTGTCGCCGATCAGGAAGTCCTTGTTCCGGGCGTACAGGTCGTATTCCTCGAATTTGCTCATTTTATATTGGCGGTAGCCGTAGTTATCGTACAAGGAGCGCAGCATAAAGGCTACGCGCTCAGCAGAAGTCAGCATGGGTCAATCCTCCTTTAGTTTTTCGATGGCGGCGCGGTAGCCGCCGGTGCCATAGTTCAGGCAGCGGCTGACACGGCCGATGGTGGCGGTGCTTACATCCACCTGCTCGGTGATCTTCTGGTAGCTGGCTCCCTTTGCCAGCAGGACCGCTACATCCAGCCGCTGGGACATATCGCTCAGCTCCTTAATGGTGCAAAGATCTTCGAAGTAGGCATAGCATTGGTCGATGCTTTCCAAATTCAGGATGCTTTGGAACAGCCGATCCATGGACTCGCTTCGCTGCATGATGATCCCTCCGTTCGTGATTGTGGGTATTTTATCACTTTAGCATAGTAAAGTCAATAGGGAGATTGGATAATCGTGTAAAATAATAGTTTTTTATGGGATGACAAGTGTGTTTTGGTGAAAATACACGGAGGGGTATGAAATGCAAAATGCAGAATGGGGAATGAAAGCGAAGCCGCTATGCCCTCCCTCGAGGGGAGGGTGGCCGAGCGGAGCGAGGTCGGGAGGGGAATGGCAATAGGTATTGGGATAGGTGGAAGTCTGATGCGGCGCGAAGGTGTTCGGATTATCTCCCGTGTTCCCCTTCCGGCGCTGCGCGCCACCTTCCCCTCGGGGGAAGGCATGGCGCGGTGGAGGATTTGGGGATTGCCACGCCAGCAGAGCTGGCTTGCAATGACAGGCTCCCC
>CAZAOL010000070.1:0-8152 GCA_964486785.1 uncultured Oscillospiraceae bacterium | reverse complement strand
GGCGTTTCCGGTACTGGGGTGGGGGATGTTTGTGTTCCAATGGGCACTGGCGGCACTGTGCATCACCCTGACTGCCATCGACCTTAAGAAGTATCAGGTGTTCTCCATGATTTGCTATGTGTGCATGGGGTGGGCAATTCTGCCTTTTATGGGGCAGGCGTGGCAGGTACTGACTCCTCCCGGCTTTTGGCTGCTGCTGTCCGGAGGCATCAGCTACACCCTCGGCGCAATCCTCTATGGCATCGGCGCAAAGAAGCGGTGGTTCCACTCGGTATTCCACATTTTTGTGGTAGTGGGCAGCTTGCTGCATTTTCTTTGTATTTTGTTTTATGTTGTATGATGAACCTCTTTTCAAAAAGGAAAAAAGATGCTATAATATAAATAGACATTAAAAACACAGGAGGAATCATTATGGCTAACAAATATGCAGGTACCCAGACCGAAAAGAATCTGATGGCCGCCTTTTCCGGCGAGTCCGAGGCCCGGAACAAGTATACCTACTTTGCTTCCAAGGCAAAGAAGGAGGGCTTTGAGCAGATTGCTGCCCTGTTCCTGAAGACCGCGGAAAACGAGAAGGAGCACGCAAAGCTGTGGTTCAAGGAGCTGAACGGCATCGGTGACACCGCCGAAAACCTTGCCGCGGCCGCTGCCGGTGAGAACTACGAGTGGACGGATATGTACGATGGCTTCGCCAGAACTGCCGAGGAGGAGGGCTTCCCGGAGCTGGCTGCCCGGTTCCGTCTGGTGGCAGAGGTGGAGCGTCATCATGAGGAGCGTTACCGTGCCTTGCTGAAGAACGTGGAGACTGCTCAGGTCTTTGCCAAGAGCGAGGTCAAGGTTTGGGAGTGCCGCAACTGCGGTCACATTGTGGTTGGCACCAATGCCCCGGAGCTTTGCCCCACTTGCGCCCATCCCCAGAGCTATTTCGAGATTCACGCCGAAAACTACTGATACAAATAAAAGCCCTGCCGCTTTGGCGGCAGGTTTTTTATGTGGAATTGCTGTGTAAAAGTTTCTCTATTGCGAAGCGGAGAAAACTGTGATATAGTGTGGATAATCGATTTTACGCAAGGAGTATAGAAAGATGGAGAGAAAGCGGCTTGTTTGTTTGGTGTTGATTCTGTGTCTGCTATTGGCGGGAACGGGGTGCGTAAAAGAGGGCGCGGGTATGCCGGAGGGGACGGAAACCACCGGGGCTGCGGATACCACGCAGTCTACTGGCTCTGTAACTCAGCCTACGGATTCTGCAACCCAGCCTACGGACTCAGCAATTGAGCCTACAGACCCTGTAACCGAGCCTACGGACTCCGCAACCGAGCCTACGGACTCTACAACCGAGGCTACGGATTCCGAAGCCGAGCCGGATGCTTCCTTCGACGTGCAGGCCAGCTACTACGTCAATGACGAGCTGGAAATGTCCATCGCGCTCCTGCCGGAGGGAACGGTGTATTTAATAGACAGCACCGGCTACTGGGAGGGGACATACCTGCTTGACGGGGATGCGGTTACGCTGAGCTTCGACTACAGCAGTAACGAAGGTGCGCTGGATCAGGAGGGCAATCTGAAGCTAAGCGGCAAAGAGGGTGTTTTCTGTCCGGCGCAGGGCAGCAACCGCTGGGGGGCGAAGCTGCAAACCATCCTTAGCGGCGAGCCTGCCGGAGTGGTTCAGGCGTTTATTGGTACTTGGTATAATAAAACGGAGGACTCCACCATTGTGTTCAACGCCGATGGCAGTATTTATCAGACGCTCTCCGTTGCGGTGCTGGAAGGAAGCTGCCGCTGGGACGGAAAGAACTACCGTCTGAGCTTCACCCTCGGCGGTAAGACCTTTGGCCCGTACGTCGCGCACATCAATTCCAAGGGATATTTGGTTTTGGATGGGCAGGATGGGGTATACGTTCCTCAATAAGTGTAAAAAACTGTCGTTGCGACAACCGCAACGACAGTTTTTATCAATCTTCAAATTTGTCGCGCAGGGAGAAGGCATCCCGGAAGGTGAAAAGCTTTTCAAAGAGGACGGTGAACATCCGGATCATCGGGCCAAATACAAATGCGGTAATCACCGTGCCGATGCCCACACCCTCAAATCTGCCAAAGAATATCAGCCCCATGACCAGCGCGATGGCAAGGCTTACACAATCATAGACCACCTTAAAGGAGGAAAGGGGCTTGTTGAATTTCCGGGAAATTTCTTTGACAAACATTTCGTATGCTGCCGGAGGAATGTAGGTTTTGAAAAACAGGCTGACACCGGCGGCGCAAATCAGAACGCCGACGATATACAGAACAATTCTAAGCACCAGCGAATCAGCGGGAATGAAGTTGGCGATGGATTGAGAGGCGGTCAGCGCAAAGCCATAAAGCACCGCGGTGACAAAGGATAGCAGGTAAATCAGCTTTCCCTTGCGAAGAATCAGCATCATAACCAGCAAAATGATGGCTTGCAGCACATATTCTCCCATGGCGAAGCTGAAAAAGGGCAGAGCTTGGGATACCTTCAAATGCAGGATATAGGCCGGCGCGACTACCATGGATACACCAAAGCCGCCCACCACAGTCAGGGCAGTGCCAAAGGCCAGCAGCAACAGACCGCATACGTATGCAAGTTCACTATAAAATACAGGCTTTTTCACAATATCCTCCTAAATAAAAAAGCTGCCTGCCGTGTTTGATACAGAAACACGGAAAGCTACTATTAGTGATATTATACAGAAATTTTACAAATAATCAAGAGTTTTTTTAAGAAATAACAAAAAACTTTCTTGCAACCCCCCTCTTTTTTGCTGAGGGGACTTGTCTTTTCCGGTAGAATTATAGTATAATGCGATTAATGTGAAAGACCGCCCGGCTCTGGGGCGGCCGAAATGGGTGATAAGAATGAGAAAGAATATCCTAACAGTATCCAATGCCATTACCGCGCTTCGGCTGGTAGGGACGTTGGTTATGCTGTTTTTGGAGCCGCTGTCCGCCTCTTTTTTTGCGGTATACATTTTTGCGGGGCTTACGGATGTGCTGGACGGCTGGGTTGCGCGGAAGACCAACACCGCCACGGAATTCGGCGCGAAGCTGGACAGCGTCGCGGATTTGGCCTTTTATTCCGTGATGATCATTAAGCTGATGCCGGTTTTACTGGAGCGGCTGAGCCTGACGCTGTGGTGCGCCATTGGTGTAGCGGTGCTGCTGCGGCTGAGCGCGTATATCACCGCGGCTGTGAAATACCACCGCTTTGCATCCTTGCACACCCTGTTTAACAAGCTTACCGGCGCGGCTGTGTTCACGGTTCCTTTTATCCTGCTGACATCTGTGGCGTTACCGCTGTGCTGGTGTGTTTGCGGCGTTGCTACGGTGGCTTCTGCCCAGGAGCTGGTGATCCACCTTACGGGTCGGATCTAGAGGACATAAGTATGAAAAAATGGATGATATGTGTTTGGCTTGGCGCGTTGTGTCTGGGCCTGCTGCTGTATAGCTGCATAGATGGCCCGCCTGCTCAGCCGGACATAATTCAGGAGCAGACGGATGGCGCGGCACAGGAGAAACCGGAGGAATCCGATGTACCGGACGAACCGGAGGATTCGAAACCGCTTATGCTGTACATATTGGATGAGGACGCGTCCACCGCTGCGGCATGGGAGCAGATTGCCCTAAAATATGAGGAGCTGACCGGCGTGCAAATTCTGCTGTCGGATGGCTCGGAGAGCCAACAGCCTGCCATCGTGGTGCAAAGCACGCCGCCTGGGGCGGAGCTGTGCGCGGATTTGTCCGCATCTACGGCATATGCTCAGTTAATAAGCTGGGATTTGGCGGTGCGCGGCGAGGGTAAGGTTTGCGCCATTGCCACACAGATGGAATGTTACGGGCTGCTGTGCAATACGCAGCTTTTGGCAAATCCTTATGCCTACGGACTTTCTGAAATCAACAGCTTGGAGAAGCTGAAGGAAGTGGCGGAGCATATCGGCACAACCGGGGGAGTGGCATTTGCCGCTCCGGAGCTGGATTTGCTGGCGGCGTGGTTTGCCATGCTGCCGGAGGACGGCTATGCGTTCGCGAGCCTGTATTTGCGCTATATGGGAGATCAGTCGTCGGCAACCAATCCTGCCGCGCAACAGCTCCATGAGGACAAAGCGGTATTTTGCTTAGGCAGCACAGAGGATTGTACCCATACGGAAAGTGGACAGATGGGAATTCTGCCCGTATATTTAGGACGGGGAAATGAGCAAAATCAGACCCTGTGCGCGGTGGGCAGTCGGTATCTAAGCGTCAGAAGCGACATTACGCAGGAGCAGCAGGCCGCTGCGCTGGCGTTTTTGGATTATCTGGTGATGCCCGAAGCGGATGGCACTGTGCCGCTGGATATATTGCAGCGGCTGTCGCCCTTCCGTCAGGCTACCTATGCCGGAAATGCCTTGGAGCAGATGGTTCGCAGCGATTTGGCGGCAGGGAAGGAATGTTTGGTCTGCACCCCCTCTTTAGAGATAGGAGAGATGATGCTTCAGGCACTGCAAGCCTTTGTCGCAGAGCCTACATATGAGAATTGGCAAAGCTTCCTCGCTTTGCGATGATATCATAAAAAACTGTCATTGTGAGGGCATAATCGCCTTCACAATGACAGTTTTGATTATTCGAACATTATTCGGGGGTGGGGGCAGAATCTTCAATGGGATTCGTAGGATCCGTAGGGGCAGAAGAATCCGTAGAATCGGTAGAATCCGAAGGAACTGTAGGATCCGCAGGGTCGGAGGGTGTGGAGGAATCCGTGGAATCCGTGGGGTCAGTAGGCTCTGCGGGAGGAACATAATCGCTTTCGATGCCGATTACAATCTGATCCTGCTTCCCGTAGGTAGAGCTGTCTATCAGGGTGGAGGATACCAGCTCTCCGGTCTGCTTATCGAACTTATCCATGGAGGTCTGAACCTCATAGCCGATAATGCCGGGCTGGACAATCTGTCCTTCGGTGAAACCGTAAACATTGTTGCGGTCTACGACGCGGTTGATTGTGTCCGGGAGCGTTTCGCCCACCACCTCGGTATGGATCTGTGCCACGTAGCTGCGGGTATCCTCACCGAACAGGCGGATGGTGACCGCGCTGCCTTCCACCTCAGCGGTGATACGAATGGGGGCTTCTGTACTGTTGCGAAGCCGCAGATCCTGAGCACCCCAATCAATATAAGCATCCAGACCCAAGCCAATGTAATCCACGGCGTAGGGATTGCCGGCCCGCTCCAAAATGTCCAAATCCGCCATCAAAGCGCAGTAGTAAAGGGCAGAGGCCGTTTGACTGATGCCGCCGCCAATCACCTGCGTCAGCTTACCGTTGCTGTACTCTGCGGCCTGACGGTAGCCCTTTTGAGTGGTGGGACGTCCCAAAGTGGTGTTGAAGGAAAAATCCGCGCCGGCTTCAATGACGACTCCGTTGATTGCCTCCGCGCAGAGGGCCATATTTGCCAGCCATTCCGAGCTTCCGGAGGGATTATCACAGGTGTAGCTCGCCAACAGATCTACAAACAGGTTTTCCGTCAAATCCTTGGCAGTGACCTGAGGCATAATGAAGTCAAGCTCCACCGATACGGTCTGACCGTATTTAGCGGCATCCAGCTTTTTTTGTATTTGGGCAATGTCAAAGCCGTAGCCATATACCTCCGGGGTAACCTCGTAGGTGATGGGGTCGATGATTGCGTCCGCAGGAGCAATACAGTATTGCTCAAACAGCTTTGCGGCATCGGGGGCATTCGGCTCGGTAAGAGTGGGAGCTTCATACTCCACGCTGAGCTGATTCAGGCTGTAGGCATCCAGCACCAAATCATAAAGCTTGGAAGCAGAGAGGGCATAGTCCGGTGTGCCCATGGTGACGGTAAGGGTCTGATGGGTCACGAAAAGCTCCGGATACTCCGGGTCATAGGCGGGGCGGGTGCCCTCCAGCGTTACGCTGGGTTGGGTCAGAGTGCTGCCGTAGGAGCTGCAAAAGCTCTCGGTAGCGGAGCGAATCCAATCAAGCTCCAGTTCCATATAAGGAAGCAGCGCGATGGTATGGCTGGTGGAGGAAGCGGCCTTTTTCGCCTGAATATAATCCTCCTCCGAGCCGTTGCGTCCATATTGGTAGGCAGCGTCTACCACTGCCTGAACATCCAACGCAGCCTTGGTATCGGCAGGGGACAGAGCCAGACTGCGGTTGGATAGGGTAACGACCATGTCCTTCTTGGAAAGTGTGCTGTCGGTAGCCAAATGCAGCGCATTGACTGCTTCTTCACGGGTCATGCCGCCCAGATTGATGCCGCCGGCATATACATTGGGCAAAATCCTGCCGTCATCACCGGGCTGTGCGGCACGGATGATCAGCCCGACTATCAGGGCAATCAGCAACACCAGTACAACAGAGCAGGCGGCGATGATTACGATCCTCTGGTTTTTTATTGCTTTTTTCCGGGAAGCAATCTGCTGAGCGGTACGTTGCGGTTGTCCGGCTTGGTAGACCTTATCTACCTCGGAACGCTCACGGGCAGTATCCTTCCGGTCGGCTTCATATTTTCCCATAGGCTCGATGCACTCCTTTCTGCACGCGGACGTATGCCGCGCAGATAGTGATATTGTATCACAAGTTTCTCAAAATGCAACGCTTTCCCTGGAAAAACCCTGACCGCAAGGTGAAAGTTGATATTTTCTTCACATATTGAGGGCTTTCGTATAGCGTTGCAGGAAAACCTTGGATTGTTTCAAGCTGTCTACACCGCTGCTGAGCTTCAAGCGCAGGGTGGGCTCTTTGGCGGTGGCTACGAAGGTCAAACGGGATTTATAATCCGGGTCGGAGCAAACGGCGCTGACGGCTTCGAAGTTCAGCTCAGTCATGGTGAACAATACATCTCCCGCCTTCTGACGGATGTCCTTGATGCCCACGCGCCGTGCCTGTGCCCGAAGCAGAGCGATGTCAATCAGATTCAACACACCCTTGGGCGGCTCGCCGTAACGGTCCACGATTTCGTCCAGCAGATCCTCCGCATCCTCCGGAGTGCGAATTGCCGCCATACGGCGGTACAGATCCATTCGCTCCTCACCCCGGGAAACATAATCCGGGTCTACATTGGCGGTTACATTCAAGTCAGCGGTGCAGTCCGGCTCTTTGGGCTTCTCCCCACGCTCCTCCAGCACCGCCTCGTCCAGCAGCTTCAGGTACATATCATAGCCCACGCTCATCATATGCCCGGATTGCTCCGCTCCCAGCAGATTACCCGCGCCGCGAATTTCCAGATCCCGCATGGCGATTTTGAAGCCGGAGCCGAATTCCGCAAAGTCCCGGATGGCAGACAGCCGTTTTTCCGCAATCTCTGTCAGGTTCTTGTCCGGCTTGTAGGTGAAATAGGCGTAGGCGTGCCGGGTAGAGCGTCCCACCCGTCCCCGAAGCTGGTGAAGCTGAGAAAGACCAAAACGGTCGGCGTTTTCGATAATCAGGGTATTGGCATTGGGGATATCCAGACCGGTCTCAATGATGGTGGTGCACACCAGCACCTGAATATCGCCGTCCGCCATGGCCTGCATAACATCCCCAAGGGAATCCTCGCCCATTTGTCCGTGGGCTACGGCAACGTTCAGTCCGGGAATCCGGCGGCGAAGCGCGCCGGCACACTGGTCGATGGTTTCGGTGCGGTTGTGCAGGTAGTAGACCTGTCCGCCCCGCTCCACCTCCCGGCGGATGGCGTCGTCTATGATGGCGTTATTATGCTCCATGACAAAGGTCTGCACCGGGTATCGGTCGGAGGGGGGTACCTCAATGGTGGACATATCCCGAATACCGGAAAGGGCCATATTCAGCGTCCGGGGGATGGGGGTGGCGGACAGGGTCAGCACATCCACACCCTTGGAAAGCTCCTTCAGCCGCTCCTTGTGGCTGACACCGAAGCGTTGCTCCTCGTCCACAATCAGCAACCCCAGATCCTTAAACTCTACGGTTTTTTGCAGCAGCTTGTGGGTGCCGATAATCAAATCCACCGAGCCCGCCCGGAGATTTTGCAACGTCCGCTGCTGCTCCTTAGAGGAGCGGAAACGGCTGAGCACATCAATATTTACCGGGAAGCCACGGAAGCGGGAGATGGCAGTCTGATAGTGCTGCTGCGCCAAAACCGTGGTGGGGACTAGAATTGCGGCCTGCTTGCCGTCCATCACC
>CAZAOL010000069.1:0-8177 GCA_964486785.1 uncultured Oscillospiraceae bacterium | reverse complement strand
CTTCCCTGCACGAGTTCAACCCCATGATGGGTCACCGTGGCTGCCGTCTGAGCGTTACCTATCCCGAGATTGCCGCTATGCAGACCAAGGCGGTCATTCGTGCCGCTATCAATGTGCAGAAGGCACATCCCGAGTGGAATATCGTTCCCGAAATCATGATTCCTCTGGTTGGCGAGGTCAAGGAGCTGAAGTTTGTCAAGGCTGTTGTGGTCGAGACTGCCAACGCGGAGATTGCCGCTGCCGGCGTTGATCTGCGCTACGAGGTCGGCACCATGATCGAGATTCCCCGTGCCTGCCTGACCGCGGATGAAATCGCACAGAATGCGGACTTCTTCTGCTTCGGCACCAACGATCTGACTCAGATGACCTTCGGCTTCAGCCGTGACGATGCCGGCAAGTTCTTGAATGCCTACTACGACACCAAGATCTTTGAGAACGATCCCTTCGCCAAGCTGGATCAGACCGGCGTTGGCAAGCTGATGAACATGGCTTGCACCGACGGCCGCGCCAACAACGCCAAGCTGCACATCGGTATCTGCGGTGAGCACGGCGGCGACCCCACCTCCGTGGAGTTCTGCCACAAGCTGGGTCTGGACTATGTGTCCTGCTCTCCCTTCCGTGTGCCCATCGCCCGCCTCGCCGCCGCTCAGGCTGCTATTAAGGGCTAATTCCTGATAAAAATATCCGCCCGGATTTTCCGGGCGGAATTTTTATGGAATTGGGAGACTGTTAAAAAAGTGGTGTCATTGTTATGAAAGAACCCATGTAGACCGGCGTCCTCGACGGTCCTTGATCTGAGCAGCTTCGCTGATGGACCGTCGAGGACGCCGGTCCCTACTTTCGTTTGTCGTGGTGTGCCAACACGTGATGATTCCGAGGGAGCGAAGCGACCGTGGGAATCTCAATTAAATCTACGCAGTTTTGTTGGGATTATGCACAATTTTAGGTTGTTAAAGAAATAAAATGAGATTGCCGCGTCGGCCCGCAAGGGGCCTCCTCGCAATGACAGGGGTTTATCGACACTCTGCCCAATTCATGCCCTTGTGGGCATGAATTGGCTGCGCTCTGCTCGGGAGGACACCGCTTTTTAACAGTCCCTGTTTTTACAGTGTGAATGAGAATTTGCAGATATTTCGGTCTGTACCTTGGTATGGGGCAATGCCCTCGAATTCCTTGGTAAAGCCGCAGCGTTCCATGACCTTTACGGAAGCCTGATTATCCGCCAAACAGATACCCGCAATTTTGGAGATTCCCAGCTTGGGCATGATGACAGGCAGGAAAGCCTTCACCGCTTCGGTGGCATAACCTCTTTTGGCATAATTGCCGCCGATGTGGTAGCCCACCTCCCATGTACCGTCATCGAAGGGGACGGCCTGCACATAGCCAACGTAGGTGCCGTCCTTCAGCAGAACCGGGTATACCAGCGGGCCGTCACCGTTTTCGTAAACTCCCATGAGGAATCCAACGGTATCCGCGGCTTCCTCTACGGTTTCAAACACCTCATCGGGAACAAAGCGGCGGTTGTCCTCGTCCAAGGAATTCAGGTGGACGGCTTCTGCCATATCCATGGTGAATTCCGCGATAAGCAGTCTTTCGGTTTCTATTCTCATGCTGAAAACTCCTTTGGAAGATTCTGCCCTCATTATAGCGCATCCCTGTAAAAAACGCCACCCTAATCTTTTTTTAAAAAACGGATTTTTAATTGACAGGATCTTTTTGTGATGCTATATTGTTCTTGTGAAGTGTCTGCATGAGCAGACCGGAAAGGAGCTTAAAAGTATGATCGTTCGTGAGGTCGCTACCGGCTAACTGAATATGGGCGCGAATAAAATGGGGGCATTGGCCTCCTGATTTGGTCATTGTCATTAAGTTAAGAAAGCCCTTGTCATCTTGAGCCTGCGTCAGCAGGCGTGTGAATCCGTTAAAAAAGGTATTACGGATTGCCACGCACCTTCGGTGCTCGCAATGACATCCTAAACTTAATGACATTGCCTGATTTGGTGCGCCGTTTTTAAGTAACTTTCGTAATATGTGGTAACCGCAGGATGCGCCCCATGACGAGGGCTACACTCTGCGGTATTTTTGCGCCCATTTTCAGTTAGCATATATCAACAAACTGAATTTGGAGGAAGAAAAATTTGAATATACACGATTACGGGTATGTACCGAATACAGAAAACCTGCCGGGCATTCCGGCAAGAGTCACTGCCCAGCATAAGGAGCGGTATGAGATTATCTGCGAACACGGTATGACCAACGCCCGGCTGAAAACCAAAGAATACTATGTAGGAACGGAACTGTTCCCAACCACCGGTGATTTTGCTGACGAAAGCTGACCTTGCGGAGGACTACTGGGATCAAAGGGGCAATCGCCGCAGGAGAACTGGATATCGCGCGGTGGGAAAGCTATCGAAAACTGAAAGAAGAAGCGGTAGACCGTGACGAAATGCTTTGCCGCAAGCGGGAATGGAGCAAGGGCGTTGCAAAATTTACAAGACAGCGGAAAAAGGAAATCTGGTAGCCTGTCTTTTTCAAGGAAGTTAAAGCAGAAAAGAGGTACATTATGATAGAAGTAAAACATGTCAGTAAGGAATTTATTTCTCCTAAGAAATATCCCGGTCTGAAGGGTGCCATCAAGGGGCTGTTCAATCGGGAGAAGGTAAAAAAGGTGGCGGTGGACGATATTTCCTTTACCATTGCCGATGGCGAGATCGTTGGTTACATCGGCAGCAACGGTGCCGGAAAATCCACCACTATTAAAATGATGACCGGAATACTGCGTCCCACCAGTGGGCAAATACTGGTCAACGGCATCGATCCCAATAAAAACAGAAAGGAAAACGCCTCCAACATCGGCGTGGTGTTCGGTCAGCGGACACAGCTCTGGTGGGATCTGCCCCTGAGCGAATCCTTTACCATTCTAAAGGAGATCTATAACGTTTCCAATGAGGATTATAAAACCCGGATGGAGTTTATCAACGGCGTTTTGGAGCTGTCGGACTTTTTTGACCGTCCTGTGCGCACCCTTTCGCTGGGTCAGCGGATGCGGGCGGATTTGGGGGCGGCGCTGCTGCACAACCCCAAGGTGCTGTATCTGGACGAGCCGACCATTGGATTGGATATTGTGGTCAAGGACAACATCCGCAAGGCCATCCGCCAGATCAATGAGCAGTACAACACTACCGTGATCCTGACCACCCACGATATCGGCGACATTGAGGAGCTATGCAGCCGAATCATCATTATCGATGAAGGTCGCAAAATCTATGACGGCACCTTGCAGCACCTGCGGGATACCTACGGCACCCACCGGAGCATCCGTATGGAGGTTCACCGTGCGCCGCGGTCGGAGCTGTGGGCGGCTCTCGGGGTAGCTCCGGAGGATTGCGTCAGCACCTACGATGCCCAAAGAAAAATGCTGGAGGTGCGTTTCAATAAGAGCAAGCTGCACGCGCCCCAGATCCTCAGCGCGGTGATGAAGGAAACGGATGTCAGCGATGTGCAGATTATCGAAACGGAGCTGGCTCAGATCGTCAAACAGATCTACACCCACGGTCTGGGAAAGGGGAGGGATTGAGGTGAAACGGATGCGCGTTTATCTCCCCTTCGCCGTCAATGAGATCAAGACCCAGATGGCCTACAAGGGTGCTTTCTATCTATTCATTCTCATCAGCACCTTTGGCAGCTTCGTGTCCTATTTCCTGTGGAACGCCATCTACGGCAGCAGTTCTAACGCTATCCTCGGCGGGCTGAGCCGTGACGAAATGACGGTCTATATCTTCATGGTCTATGTCACCAGCTCCGTGGTCGCCATTTCCATTTCCGAATGGGTCAGCGAGGACGTGGTGAAGGGAACGGTTGCTATGCAGCTCATCAAGCCGATCGACTACCGCCTGAGCCTGATCGCCCGGGCGTTGGGACAGATGGTGTATCGGTTTATCCTGCCGGCGGTGTTCATTTGGATTGGGCTGGAGCTGTACAAATACTTCGCGCTGGGGCTGAGCTTTACCCCCATTGCCAACATCGGGCTGTATATTTTGAGCTGCCTGCTGAGCTTTCTGATCTATGTGCTGTTTGATTTCTGTGTGGGCATGGTGGCGTTTTTCACCAGCTATGTATTCGGCCTGTACATGGTCAAGGAGGCGTTGATGAGCTTCCTCACCGGCCAGCTTATTCCATTGTCCTTCTTCCCGGAGGCAGTCCAGCGCATTTTTGACTTTTTGCCCTTTTCATCCATGATCTACGCGCCTGTGATGATTTATCTGGGCAAGTATCAGGGGATGGAGCTGATGTGGGTGCTGCTGCGGCAGGCTGTGTGGGTGCTGATTTTGTATGGATTGGGCACTCTGATTTGGCATCGGGTCACAAAGCGGCTCGTGGTATTGGGAGGTTAGACTATGGGTACAGTAAAACGGTATCTGCGGCTGTATAAAGCTTTGATTTCCCAGTTTTTCAAAATGGTGGTGCAGTCTAAGGTGGATTTCCTGATGGGACTGTTTGGATTTTTCTTTACCCAGATCTCCGGTATCCTGTTTCTGTATCTGGTCTTTGAGCAGATTCCGAATCTGCAAGGCTGGACGCTGGAGCAGTTGGTCTTCATCTACGGCTTTGCCCAAATTCCCCGGGGCATCGACCACCTGTTTACGGACAATATCTGGATGGTTGCGTGGCGGCTGGTGATCAACGGGGATTTTGACCGGTATATGCTGCGGCCTATGAATGTGTTCTTTCAGGTCATTGCGGAAAAGCTGCAGCCGGACGCACTGGGTGAACTGCTGGTTGGCACTATTCTGGTGGTGTACTCCGCGATCAAGGGCGTGATGGTGCTGGACGCGGTGCATCTCGCGCTGTTCGCGGTGTCGATTCTGGCAGGCGCGCTGATCTATACCTCCATCAAGCTGCTGTTCGCATCCCTTGCCTTCTGGGTTAAGCGGAGCGGCCCGTTTTTGCAGCTTGCCTATGAAATGGCGGAGTTTGCAAAGTATCCCACGGAAATCTACGCAAAAGCCCTGCGCTTTATCATCACATGGGTAATCCCCTTTGCCTTTGTGGCGTACCTCCCCGCCGGCTATTTCCTCGGTGCCGGTAGCGGAAATCACATGGGCGTTATCGTGATTGAATGTGTCATTGCGGCAGCCTTCTGGTTCATCGCCTACGGCGTATTCCATAAGGGAATCAGCATCTACGAAAGCGCGGGAAACTGACGGGGCTTACTTATCCCCCGGAAAACAAAGTGCAGGTTTCGTGCTCATGCCTGGGTGAAGCCCTTGGAAGATTGCTTGCGGGAATCCTATGAATGGTTTTGTCAGCATCGGGATACCGTTATGCGCCGCCCATATATGAAGTTTATCGAAAAGAATTTCTAAAATCCCCTTGCGTAAGGGGTTGCTTGTTACGCCGCGTCATGATGTAAAATGGGCGGCGTAAGGAGGTGAACGCTATGTCAAAGTACACAACCGGAGAAATCGCAAAGCTCTGCGGCGTGTCCGTCAGAACGGTGCAGTATTACGATTCCAGAAATATTCTGGTGCCCAGCGAGCTGTCAGAGGGTGGCCGCCGTCTGTATTCTGAGGAGGATCTAAAGCAGATGCGGATTATCTGCTTCCTGCGTGAAGCCGGACTTCCCATTAACAGCATTGGGCGGCTGTTCGCTGAGGAGCATCCCGAAAACATCATTTCCATTCTGCTGGATCAGCAGGAGCTGGTGCTTCGGGAGGAGCTGTCCCAGCAGCAGAAGAAGCTGGATATGGTGGAAAGCATCAAGCGGGAGCTGAAGGAGGTGGAGCATTTTTCCGTTGAATCTATCGGTGATATAGCGCACATTATGAAGGGAAAAAACAAACTCACAAGAATGCGCCTAGCTATGGTGCTTTCGGGCATCCCCGTGACCGCGCTGCAATGGACTTCCATAATCCTGTGGATCACAAACGGCCTTTGGTGGCTGTTTGCCCTCTGGGCTTGTGTGGCAGTGCCGTGGGGAATCGGTATATCCGTATACTATTTTAAGCACGTTGCCTATATCTGCCCCGAATGTCACGAGGTTTTTAAGCCCCGGTTCAAGGAAACGTTTTGGGCATACCATACGCCCAAAATGCGCCGCCTGACCTGCCCCAAGTGCGCCCGCAAGGGACTTTGCGTGGAAGTCTATGCGGACAACGGCTAAATAAAAAACACTGCTTTTCCCCTCCGGCTGCTTAGTGCCGGAGGGGTTTTGCGCGGTAGTGCCCTACCCGTCAAAACATACAAAGATTGCGGTCAAAACCCGTGATAGTTTTTTGTTGCAAAATCAGGGGAAATTGGGTATGATATGATAGAAAAGGAGTATACAGGCGAAGGGGGGATTTTTATGAGAATCTTGGCGGTCTCCAATGAGGAGTGTACCGCCCTGTGGGATCATTATGTCCCCGGCAGTCTGCGGGAGTACGATTTGATCATCTCCTGCGGGGATTTGAAGCCGGAGTATCTGTCCTTTCTGGTGACCATGGCCCGGTGTCCTGTGCTCTACGTTCACGGAGAGCAGGACGGCTGCTACAAAACCTCCCCGCCGGAGGGCTGCGACTGCATCGACGGGCAGTTCATAAGCTACAATGGCTTGAAGATCTTGGGGTTGGGCGGCTGGCTTTCCGACCGGGAGGGGGCGCACCGCTATTCCGAAGCAAAAATGCGCCGTAGGATCGTCAGGCTCCATTGGAAAATCCGCCGCATGGGCGGTGTGGATCTGATCGTGACCCACGCGCCTCCCCGCCTGCCCGAAGACGATGAGGGCAGCGGCTTTTATACCTTCTATGAAATGCTGGAGCTGTATCGGCCCAAGCTGCTGCTCCACGGTCACGCCCGTCTGTCCCACGGCGAAGCAAGGGAGCGTGCCTGCGGCGATACCCAGATCATCAATACATCCCCGCGTTGTCAGGTGCAGGCACCGGACAACCCCTTCCCCGAGAAGCACCGGGGGCAGATTATTTGGAAAACCAAGCACAAGAACTGACAAGGTGGTGAGCGAATGTTTACCGGCTTTACTCCCGAAACCGTGGATTTTCTCTGGGGCATCCGCCTGAATAACAATCGGGAATGGTTTACGGAGCATAAAACACAATATGTGCAGACCCTGTATGAGCCTATGAAGGCACTGGGGCAGGAGCTGTTTCAGCCATTTTTGGACAAGCCGGGCAATTTGCTGAAGGTCAGCCGGATTTACCGGGACGCCCGATTGCATCACCCGCTGCCCTATAAGGAGAGCCTGTGGATCTGCATCCGGCAGGATGTGCAGTGGTGGGCGGAGAATCCCTGCCTGTATTTTGAGATCAACCCCGATGGCGTTCACTACGGCTTTTTCTGGTGGCAGCCCTCCTCCGCTACGCTGGAGGAATTCCGAAAACGGATCGCCGCACAGCCTGAGCCGTTTTTGAAGCTGATGGCCTCTACCGAGACCGCTGTGGGGCAGCCCGTCACCGCGGAGTGCTACAAACGCCCAAAGGTGCCGGAGGATTCCCGGCTTGCCCCCTATTTCGCGTGGCGGCGGCAAATCGGCTGTGTCCGTCAGGAGAGCTTCAGTCCGGATACCTTTGGCCCGGAGCTAAAGCAGCGCGTAGACGCGTTTTTCCGGGATCTGATCCCGCTGTATGATTATTGCAACCAATTCAAGGCATAGAATAAGGAGAAAGAGATTATGAAGAATACAATTTTTAAGGGTATGGCTACCGCCATCGTTACCCCCATGACCGCCGCGGATATCGACTACGAAGCACTGGGACGGTTCATCGAGTTCCAGATTGAAAATGGCATCAATGCCATTGTGGTTATGGGCACCACCGGCGAGAACGCCACCATCGAGCCTGCGGATCAGGAGAAGGTCATCCGCTTTACCGTGGAAAAGGTGGCAAAGCGTGTGCCCGTCATCGCCGGTACCGGCACCAACAATACCGACCATGTGCTGCACAATACCAAGGCCGCCTGCGAAGCCGGCGCGGACGCGGTGCTGGTGGTCACCCCTTACTACAACAAGGCCACCCAAAACGGTCTGATCCGGCACTTTACCATGGTGGCGGACACTTCCACCGTGCCGGTGATCCTGTATAATGTGCCCGGACGCACCGGCTGCAACCTGCAGCCCAAGACCGTGGCGAAGCTGGCGGAGCATCCCAACATCGTGGGTCTGAAGGAAGCCACCGGCAATATGG
>CAZAOL010000068.1:0-8221 GCA_964486785.1 uncultured Oscillospiraceae bacterium | reverse complement strand
CACAGGTGCTTCAGGGTGTCGGAAAGCAGACGGAGCTTGCCGCTGGCGGCATCAATGACCGCCAAGGCGCAATCGTCGGAGTATGCCGACAGGTACACCCGCGCTACCAGCAGCTCCTCTGTGGGGTGGATGCCCACCAGACTTTCCAGCCGCAGGTCATGCTCCAGCAGGATGCGGCTGCGGTTGCCGGTGGCGGTGTCCATGCGGTAGAGCGCGTCGGCATCGATGTGGTAGTAATGCTTGCAGTCGTAGGAAAAATAGCCGCCGGTGGCAGGGACGGTGAAGCTGTCCGTCAGCTCCAGAGTGCTGCTGTAGACGTAGTAGGTCAGGCTGGCGGGGTCGGCGCAGAGAATCGTACCGTTGTCAAAGCGTTGCAGTACCAGCTCCAGCGTGGAGTTGACCGTTGCTTCGTAAAGGAGAGTGTCCGAGTAAATGTCCATGATTTGCAAGTAGTTTACATAACTTCCTTGCTTGCGGCTGTAGTAGTTCTGACTGGCTACCACCTTTCCGTCGCCAAGGCTTAAAAGCTGGGGGAAGGTGACCCATTTGGCACAGGTCAGCTCCGTAACCGGGTCGATGGGGTCGGGAATATGCTCCAATGCCGGCTCCGTAATCGGAGGGAAGGTTTCCGGCTCGGCAGGCTGGGTGGTTTCCGGAGGAACAGACTCAGTGGGCCGGGTAGGCTGCGTAGTGGACTGCGGGGTAGTATAGTCGGGAGCTTCCTGCCGTACACAGCCGCAAAGCAGAATCGCCGTCAGGCACAGAACCGCCAGTATTTTCTTGCCCATGAGTGCACCTCCTTCCGTTTTGGTTACTATATCACAGGGCATGGGGAAAAGCAAATAAAATGTCGAAAAAAGGGCGGGGTTCTTTCATAACGATAATACGAATCGCTTTGGCATCATAGACCCAGCAGGCCGGCGGCGTTTTGGAAGCAGATTTTGTCCCGTTCGGCGGGGGTCAAGTCCAAGGTATCCAGCAGCCGTTTTTCCCAGCTTGGGCGGTGCCATGGCATATCCGAGGCAAACACCAGCTTATCTACGCCGTGGCGGTCAATGATCTGCTGTGCCACAGCTCTGGGCATATTGCAATATCCAAAGGAAAGATCGAACCAAAGGGGCGCGCCGCACAGCTTCTCCAGCACCTCATAGCAGCAGCCGAAGCCGCCCCAATGGGCAGCTACCACCGGGGTGTCCAGCCAACCCAGTGCCCCGAGGATATGCTCCGGCATACCGTGGTAGGGTGGGGGAAAGCCGTAATCCTGCCCCGCGTGGAACAGAGTGATCAGACCAAGCTGAGAAATCTTTTGATAAATGGGCTTCATTTTCGGGTCATCGGCGTAAAAGCCCTGATATTCCGGGTGGAGCTTCACGCCCTTTAGTCCGGCATCGGCGATCCGCTCCAGCTCCGCCAGCGCGTCCGGCGCGTCCGGATGGACAGAGCCAAAGGCAACCAGCGAGGGATCCGCGTTGATTTCCATGGCGAAATCGTTGACCTTCCCCTGCTGGTGGGGGTTGGTGGCGATGGACTGCACCACGGAAATATCCACACCGTCCTTTGCCATTTCCGCCTTCAGAGAGGAAATGCTGCCGTCGGTTTGGGGGATGATACCGCCGCAATCCTGCGCCAGCTTTCCAACGGCGCGGGCGGCGATTTTATCGGGAAAGGCGTGGACATGAAAATCGATCAGCATGATAGCATCAGCTCCTTTTATTTTATAAAATGATACCACAGCTTTTTCCTCAGCGCAACTAAAAATGACGGTGAGAAAAGGACAAATGTTTATAATGGGCGGATATTATTTTGCGGAACTTATTGACTTGTGGGGTTTTGGATGGTATACTGGAAAAACATAAATACATATATACAACGCGATGATAAAAACAAGTACACGTCCTACCGCTTTCCCAGAGAGCTGCCGGTGGGTGCAAGGCAGTGGGAGCCGGGCGTGGAATTCCTTTTGGAGCGGCCACGCAGAACCGGAAGTAGGCGTGGACGGGCAGGCCCGATACCGCCTGAGGGTCATTTGACCCCGTGAGGCCGCGTTGCGGCGAACTGAGGTGGTACCACGAGAGCTTTCTTGTCCTCTGCTTGGAAAAGCAGAGGATTTTTTTATAGGAAGGAAAGAGAGATATGATTATTACAGACTTTTTGGAAAGAAACGCCAGACTCTACGGTCAGGAGAGCGCGCTGGTGGAGATCAATCCGTCAGAGGAGCGGGACAAGGCGGTGACATGGTGGGACTTCAGCCTGATCGAAAGCGCGGGCAACGACACCCCCTACCGCCGGGAAATGACTTGGCTGGACTTCGACCGCAGAGCCAACCGCTTTGCCAATCTGCTGCTGAGCCGTGGTCTGAAAAAGGGCACGAAGGTAGCGATCCTGCTGATGAATTGCATTGAGTGGCTGCCCATTTATTTTGGTATTTTAAAGGCGGGCTGTCTTGCTGTGCCTATGAATTTCCGCTACAGCAGCGACGAGATCAAATACTGCCTGGAGTTGGCAGACGTGGAGGTTTTGGTGTTTGGGCCGGAGTTTATCACCCGGATGGATGCCATTGCGGACCAGATCGGCGATGTAAAGACCCTGTTCTTTGTGGGCAAGGACGCCCCCGGCTATGCCGAGGATGGGATGAGGCTGATGTCCTTCTGCTCCTCCAGCGCGCCTCCTGTGGCACTGGGCGAGGAGGACGACGCGGCGATCTACTTCTCCTCCGGCACTACGGGCTTCCCCAAGGCAATCCTACATAAGCACAAATCGCTGGTTCGTGCCTGCCTGACTGAGCAGGCGCACCACAACCAAAGCCGGGAGGATGTGTTCCTGTGCATCCCGCCGCTGTACCATACCGGCGCGAAGATGCACTGGTTCGGCAGTCTGCTCTCCGGCTCCAAGGCGGTGCTGCTGCGGGGCGTGAAGCCGGAATGGATCCTGCGGGCGGTCACAGAGGAGCGGTGTACCATCGTTTGGCTGCTGGTGCCTTGGGCGCAGGATATGCTGGATGCTATCTCTGACGGGCGGGTGGATTTGAGCCAATTCCGCTTGAACCAGTGGCGGCTGATGCACGTGGGCGCGCAGCCTGTGCCCCCCAGTCTGATCCACCGGTGGCTGGAGGTGTTCCCCCATCATCAGTACGATACCAACTACGGACTGTCTGAATCCATCGGCCCGGGCTGTGTCCACTTAGGCGTGGAGAATGTGCACAAGGTGGGCGCGATCGGCAAGCCCGGCTGTGGCTGGGAGACCCGCATTGTGGACGATGCGGGCAAGGATGTACCTGCCGGACAGGTGGGCGAGCTGATCGTCAAGGGCGACGGCGTGATGACCTGCTACTATAAAAATCCGGAAGCTACCGAAGAGGTATTGAAGGACGGCTGGCTCTACACCGGCGATATGGCACGGGAGGACGAGGACGGCTTTATTTACCTTGTTGACCGGAAGAAGGACGTGGTCATCTCCGGCGGCGAGAACCTGTACCCGGTGCAGATCGAGGACTTCCTCCGGGCGTTCCATAAAATCAAGGACGTGGCGGTGATCGGTCTGCCGGATTCCCGGCTGGGCGAGATTGCCGCGGCGATCATTGAAATCAAGGATGGGGAGAGCTGTACCGAGGAGGAGATTGAGGAATTCTGCAAGGCAATGCCCAGATACAAGCGTCCCCGGAAGATCTTCTTCGACAAAGTTCCCCGCAACCCCACCGGAAAGATCGAAAAGCCCGCGCTGCGTGAAAAGTATTGCCGCGGCCGCTTGGTGGAGGTTCAGATCACGGGGTGATAGAAATGCAAAATGCAGAGCTGAGGTATCCGCTTCGCGGATGGATTGGAAAAGTCGATTCGTGAATCGCTCCGACGATTAACGGTAGCATACCCTCCCCCGGGGGGACAATGTCATTAAGTTAAGAAAGCCCTTGTCATTCTGAGCCTGCGTCAGCAGGCGTGAGAATCCGTTCTAAAAGGGCATTACGGATTGCCACGCACCTTCGGTGCTCGCAATGACATCCTAAACTTAATGACATTGCCCCGGGGGAAGGCTTGATAATTGAAATAGAAAAGAGAGTTTATTATGGATCTGTTTATTAAAATCGCCATGCTGGTGGTATTTTTCGGTATTATGATCGGCGTAGGTATCTACTGCCGGAAGAAGGCTACGGATGTGGACGGCTTCGTGCTGGGCGGGCGCAGCGTTGGCCCTTGGCTGACTGCCTTCGCCTACGGAACTTCTTACTTTTCCGCGGTGGTATTTGTGGGCTATGCCGGACAGTTCGGCTGGAAATACGGCATTGCCTCCACTTGGGCGGGCATCGGCAACGCGCTGATTGGTTCCTTGCTGGCGTGGGCGGTGCTGGGTCGCCGCACCCGAATCATGAGCCAGCACTTGGAAAGTGCCACCATGCCTCAGTTTTTCCAGAAACGCTACGACAGCAAGGCACTGAAGCTGGCATCCTCGGCGGTGATCTTCATTTTCCTGATCCCCTACACCGCTTCGCTGTACAACGGTCTGAGCCGCCTGTTCGGCATGGCCTTTGACATTGACTATTCCGTGTGCGTGATCGTTATGGCTGTGCTGACAGCGATCTATGTCATTGCCGGCGGCTATATGGCAACCGCCATCAATGATTTCATTCAGGGCATCATTATGCTTTTCGGCATTGTGGCGGTGGTTGCCGCGGTGCTGAACACTCAGGGCGGCCTTATGGAGTCACTAAACGCCTTGGGACAGGTGACCGACTCCACGGTTTCCGAAACCCCGGGGGTGTTCACCTCCTTCTTCGGCCCGGATCCTGTGAATCTGCTGGGCGTGGTGCTGCTGACCAGCCTTGGCACTTGGGGACTGCCCCAAATGGTGCAGAAGTTCTACGCTATTAAAAGCGAAAAGGCAATCACCAAGGGCATGATCATCTCCACGGTGTTCGCGCTGGTGGTAGCCGGCGGTTGCTATTTCCTTGGCGGCTTCGGACGGCTGTATGCCGATAAGGTGAACATCGCCGCCGACGGTTACGATTCCATCATTCCCACCATGCTTTCCGACCTGCCGTCGATACTCATTGCCATTGTGGTGGTGCTGGTGCTGTCGGCATCCATGTCCACCCTTTCTTCGCTGGTGCTGGCATCCAGCTCCACGCTGACGCTGGATTTCATCAAGGGTGTGGTAGCAAAAGACCTTTCGGAGAAGAAGCAGCTTCTGATCATGCGCATCCTGATCGCGGTGTTTATTGCCATTTCCGTGGTAATCGCGATTTTGCAGTATAAGTCCAATGTGACCTTCATTGCTCAGCTTATGGGTGTGAGCTGGGGCGCGCTGGCAGGCGCGTTCCTTGCCCCGTTCCTGTACGGACTGTACTGGAAGCGTGCCACCGCCCTTTCCGTGTGGGTGAGTATGATCTTCTCCTCTGTGGTGATGGTAGCCAACATTATTTGGAAGAATGCCTTCCCCACGCTGCTGCAATCCCCCATCAATGCGGGTGTGTTCTGTATGCTGGCGGGACTGGTGATCGTGCCGGTGGTGAGCCTGCTGAGCAAGCCGCCCAAACGGGAGTATGTGGACAAGGTATTTTCCTGCTATGATAAAAAGGTCATGGTATCGGCTTCTGATGCCATTGGAGAACCCATAGAGGAGGAGCGTGTAGGATGAAACGCTTGATACTGGGCAACGAGGCGGTTGCCCGTGGACTGTATGAGGCGGGATGCTGCTTTGTTTCCAGCTATCCCGGCACCCCCAGCACCGAGATTACCGAGGCGGTGGCTAAGTACCCCGAGGTGTACGCGGAATGGGCACCCAATGAGAAGGTGGCCATGGAGGCGGCGTTAGGCGCGTCATTGGCCGGACGGCGCAGCTTCTGCGGCATGAAGCACGTGGGCTTAAATGTGGCGGCAGATCCCCTGTTTACCATTTCCTACACCGGCGTCAATGCCGGTATGGTGATCGGTGTGGCGGACGATGCGGGTATGCACTCGTCCCAAAATGAGCAGGATTCCCGGCACTATGCCATGGCAGCCAAGGTTCCTATGCTGGAGCCGTCGGATTCCGCCGAGGCGTTGGAGTTTACCAAGCTGGCCTACGAGCTTTCGGAGCAGTTCGACACCCCGGTGCTGCTGAAAATGTGCACCCGTGTTTCCCACTCTCAGAGTGTGGTGGAAACCGGAGAGCGGGTGGAGAAGCTTAAGGAATATCAGAAGAATATTGCCAAATACGTGATGATGCCCGGAAACGCCAAGCGGCGTCACCCGGTGGTAGAAGCGCGCACCTTGGCGTTGATCGACTACGCGGAAAATACGGAGATCAACCGCATCGAGCCGGGACAGGACAATTCTGTGGGCTTTATCACCTCCTCCACCTCCTATCAGTACATAAAGGAAGTGGTGGGCGACCGTCATCCGGTGATGAAGCTGGGAATGATTTGGCCCTTGCCGGAAAAAAAGCTTCGGGATTTCGCCGCTTCCGTGGAGAAGCTGGTGATCGTGGAGGAGCTGGACGGCTTCATTGAAAGCCATTGCCGCAACTTGGGGATCGCCTGTGTGGGCAAGGAGATCTTCTCCTGCATTGACGAGCTGAGCCAGAATAAGGTGGCGAAGGCGTTGGAGATGGGCTGTGGCGCGGGCACCGCGCTGGAAGAAGCCATTCCGCCCAGACCCCCTGTGATGTGCAGCGGCTGCCCCCACAGAGGACTGTTCTACACCCTGCAAAAGAACAAGCTCACCGTGCTGGGTGACATCGGCTGCTATACCTTGGGCGCGGTGGCACCGCTGGCGGCGGTGGATACCGTGATCTGCATGGGCGCGTCCGTGTCCGGCGTCCACGGCTTCTGTAAGTCCCAGCAGGGCGCGGCGGACAGTAAGACCGTGGCGGTGATCGGAGACTCCACCTTCATGCACTCCGGCATTACCGGCTTGGTAAATATGGCGTACAATGAATCCAACGCCACCGTGATCATCGTGGACAACTCCATCACCGGCATGACCGGACACCAGCAGAACCCCACCACCGGCTTTAATCTCAAGGGCGACCCCTGCGCCAAGATCGATTTGGAAACCCTTTGCCGTGCCGTGGGCATCCGCCGGGTGCGGGTGGTAGACCCCTACGATTTGAAGCAATGCGACGAGGTAATCAAGGAGGAGCTGGCTGCCGACGAGCCGTCGGTGATCATCTCCCGCCGTCCCTGCGCGCTGCTGAAATATGTCAAGCACAAAGCACCCTTGACGGTGGATGCGGACAAGTGCGTGGGCTGTAAGGCGTGCATGAAGATCGGCTGTCCCTCCATCAGCATTGTGGGCGGTAAGGCGAAGGTGGATGCCACCCAATGCGTAGGCTGCGGGGTTTGTCAGCAGCTATGCCGCTTTGGCGCGTTGAAGGAGGTATGAGCATGGAAACCAAGAATGTCATGATCGTAGGCGTAGGCGGGCAGGGAAGTCTGCTGGCGTCCAAGCTGCTGGGCCGGCTGCTGCTGGCACAGGGCTATGATATCAAGGTGTCTGAGGTTCACGGCATGAGCCAGCGGGGCGGCAGCGTGGTCACCTATGTCCGCTTTGGCGACAAGGTGTATTCTCCGGTGATCGACGAGGGCGAAGCGGATTTCATCGTGTCCTTTGAGCTGCTGGAGGCGGCCCGGTGGACGAAGTTCCTCAAGCCCGGCGGTAAGCTGATCACCAACACCCAGCGGATCGATCCCATGCCGGTGATCATCGGCGCTGCCACCTATCCCGAGGATCTGGTGGAAAAAATGAGTGAAGCGGGTATTGACTTGGATGCCATGGACGCTTTGTCCCTTGCGGAGCAGGCAGGCTCTGCCAAGGCGGTGAATCTGGTGCTGATGGGACGGCTGAGCCGCTATTTCCACATCCCCCAGGAGCAATGGATGGCAGCCATCGAGGAAAGCGTGCCGCCTAAGTTTTTGGAAATGAACAAAAAAGCCTTTGCACTGGGTGCAATGTAATATATCGCTAGGAGATGATACAAGTGCCAAACTATTACCAACCTGAAATCGAAACCATGCCCTATGAGCAGCTTCGTGAGCTGCAAAATGAACGCTTTTTGAAGCAGGTGCGTCATGTGTGGGACAATGTTCCCTACTACCGCAAGAAGATGGAAGAAAAAGGCGTTACTCCCGAGGACATCCAAAGCGTGGATGATCTGTACAAGCTGCCCTTCCTGACCAAGGACGATCTGCGGGAGGCTTATCCCTACGGACTGATGGGCAAGCCCCTCAGCGAGTGCGTCCGCATCCAGT
>CAZAOL010000067.1:0-8221 GCA_964486785.1 uncultured Oscillospiraceae bacterium | reverse complement strand
CGCCTCCGGCGGCGCGGGCAAAATCCAGGACTTTATCACCCTGTTTAAAACCCTCCCCAAAGTGGACGAAGGCCTTGCGGCCTCCATTTTACACTTCGGCGAGGTAAATATCGCCGATCTGAAAGCGCAAATGGCGCGCGAAAATATTCCCACAAGGAGAGTGTAATCATGCTTGACATTTCCAAACTGAAATTTGACGAAAAGGGTCTGATCCCCGCCATCGTGGTGGATTCCGTCACCAAAAAGGTGCTGACCTTGGCGTACATGAATAAGGAAAGTCTGAAAATCTCCATGGAGAAGGAGCTGACCTGCTTCTGGAGCCGTTCCCGCAACGAGCTGTGGCTCAAGGGCGAAACCAGCGGCAACTACCAGCACATCGTGTCCATCACCGCCGACTGCGACAATGACGCGCTGGTGGTAGTGGTAGAGCCGGACGGCCCCGCCTGCCACAAAGGAACCACCTCCTGCTTCACGGGCGAGGTGTTCCAGAGCGAAAACCGACACGAATTTTCCTATCAGGGTCTGCTGGAGCTGATCGAAGGCCGCAAGACTGAGAAGAAGGAAGGCTCCTATACCACCTACCTCTTTGAAAAGGGCTTGGATAAGATCCTGAAAAAGGTAGGCGAGGAATGTACCGAGGTCATCATTGCCGCCAAGGACGATGACCGGGCAGAAACCATCTATGAGGTCGCCGACCTTGCCTATCACGTTATGGTCATGATGGTGCAGATGGGCATTTCTTTGGAGGACATCCACAAGGAGCTGGCCTCCCGCCACGTGATCGACCACAAGGTCAAACAGGAAAAAATGACCTAAGCTTTCCCACAGCGGAGTCGAAGAATCCGCGCGTTTGCTGACTGCAAAGTATAAAGAGCAAGAGTAAGGGATTACCTCCTTCTACTCTTGCTCTTTTTTTCTTGTCGATATGTTGGCTCTTTTCAATCCAATTCAAATCTACTTTTGTCCGTATGGGGCAAGAAGCAAGCTGCCACGAAAGCATCCATATATCCCGGGTAGTCGCTCAGCTCCAAATAGGTCATCCCCGCCGCCAGCTCCTCCACCTTGTCGGCGGCTTCTTCGCTGACGGTCATGGCATATGCCCCCGCCAACGCGGTATTGCCCAAATAGTGGAATTTCTCCCGAAATGCCGCCGGGAACATCCCCACCTGCACCGCGCTTTGGAGCCGGATGCCTGAGCCGATCCCACCGGCCACATACACACGGTCAACTTCCGCCGCCGTCATGTCCACACTTTCCAGCAGGATATGGATGGCGGCATAGATTGCCGCCTTGGTGCGGATGAAATTATCAATGTCCGCCTCGGTAACAGAAATTTCCTGCCCATTGTCACTTTCCTCTCTGGTTGCCAGCACATACCGCCCCATACCGTAGACATCCCGCTTCACCCGGGGTGCTTCTTTGGAAAATTTCCCTTGGGCATCGATCAGTCCGTAGCTGAAAAGCTGCGCCACCGCATCAATGATGCCCGACCCGCAGATACCGGCAGGCTTTCCACCGCCTATCACCGAAAGGACAGGCTTCTGCCCTTCCCCGATCACGCAAGCTTCGATCGCGCCGTGGGTGGCACGCATACCGCAGGAAATTCCACCGCCCTCCAAGGCCGGTCCGGCGGAGCAGGCGCAGCAAAGGAGAAAATCCTTCCCTCCCAGCACCAGCTCTCCGTTTGTTCCCAAATCTATCAGCAGGCTGATTCCCTCCTGCCGCCACAGCCCGGAAGAAAGCACTCCGGCGGTAATGTCACCCCCCACATAGGACGCCACATTGGGCGCAAGCAGCACCCGCGCCGCCGGATCGGCTTTCAGCCCCAAAGCTCCGGCGCACAGCCCCTTTTGGCTGAGAAATACAGGCATATACGGCTCTTTGCGGATGGAGTCCGCGTTTACGCCCAGCAGCAGATGATTCATGGTGGTGTTGGCGGCAATGGCGATTCTGGAAATATCATCGCAGGAGATCCCCGCGCTTTGGCAAAGCTCATCCATCAACGGCAGCAGCGTATCGTCAAGAATCGCCCCACGCATTTTCAGGATGCCACCGGGTCGGCTTTGCTCAATGATCCTCTGGATCACGTCCGCACCGTAGGCGATCTGGGCATTGCCCATGGATCCTTTTGCCAATATGCTTCCGGTTTTCAGATCCGTCAGCACAGCGGCAACGGTGGTGGTACCAATATCAATGGCACAGCCCACCCCATCCCCGGCATCCCGGGAAAAGCCATTTTCTTCCGGCAGCATAAGCTCCGCGGTCTGGATCCCATTTTGAAGATCCGTTGTGGGCAACAGCACGGTACATTCTCCCATGATTCGGCTGGCGCAGCTCAGTCGCCAGCCTTGGGCGTACTCCTCCGGAGAAATATGGTGACTTGGCGGGCTGTCCAAAGCCCCCTCCAACAGCCGAACCCGGCACTTTCCGCAAGTACCGTTGCCGGAGCAGGGGGCGTCCACGGCGATCCCAGCCCGGCGCATCAGCTCCAGCAAATTCTCCCCCGGCTGACAGGGGATACAAACGGGGTCACCCCCTTGGATTTCAAAGCGCACCTCCACGGCGGATGCCCCCTTTCCCCGCCTGTTACAGCTCCAAATAGGAGTCGGCGTACAGGACGTTATTTTTCAAAATGTCACAAGCCCGGACGGTTTCCATCATCCGGCAATCACAGGGATTGATGATCGCGGAGCTTAGCCCCTGCATCATACACATAGCCATCAGGGACGCGTCCATAATGGGCCGCAAATGCTTGGGCGCGCCATTGGAGCAGTTGCTCAAGCCGCCGGTGGTTTTTAAGCCTTCATTGGAAATCAGGCGAATGGCTTCCAACACTTCCGGCAGCTTATCCTGCATACCCTTGACCACCACGAACATGGGGTCAAACCACAGATCCTCCGCAGGAATTCCCAATGCCATGCCCCGCTCCAGCATGTGATGGCAATGCCGCATCCGCTCGTCATTGTCCACGGCGATGCCGTCCGCGGAGCAAAGGGCGATGCAAATGGCATCGTTGGCGGCGGCGAGATCGATCATCCCGATTCTGGATCCGGCATCGGCGGAATTGATGATGGGCTTGCCGTGGCTGCGGTCGTATACCCGCAGTCCCGCTTCAATGGCCCTTTGATTGACGGTATCTAGTGCCAGCGGCACATTATTGAAATTCTCCTGCAGCAGCCTTACCGCCCATATCATCCGCTCCGCGCCATCCCGCTCCGCCGGGCCGATGTTCACATCCAAATAGGTTGCGCCGGCGGCAATTTGCTCGGCGGCACGGCGCAGGATTGGTTCGGGATCCCGCTCATCCATGGCCTTGCGGATGATTGGTGCAATACAATGGATCCGCTCGCCGATGGTGATGAAGGTTTTCGCGGCGGGATCACGCCCCTGATAGTCCACGCCCATATCCACCGCCGGAATTTCAGGGACACGGGCCAGCAGCTCCTGAAAGCTCAGCTCACCTGTGTGTGTCACGGAAGCGGCGGCGCAGTGAGCTTGCGCGGCAGCGGCTTCATATTCCCGTTCCTTCATATACTGAGGAAGCTGTACTGCCTCCCCCGGGCCTGCCACCACCCGCCAATTGGGCAGTGCTTCCCGAATCTCGTCGATCAGCACCGCCACCTTGCCGGGAATGATAAGCGTGCGGTTTTTGATTTTATTCTCAATATCCAGCACATCAAAGGTCTTTTTGATAGAGGACGCAGACAGCTTTCCCGCCGCCCACGCCGTCAGCACCGACATTCCGGCGGCATCGGTAATCACCAAATTCACCGGCTGACCGGAACGCTCCAGCTCTCCGGCGACCAGAAAATAGGTCAGAGCGAAATCCACCGTCAGCAGACAGGGGCTGTTTTCGTCCGCGCCGTTGATGGGATAGATCTTCGCCTCCACCTTCATAGGCTTTTGGGGGTCGGTGAAGATATTCTGCCGCAGACCGTACAGGGGCAGAGCCTGAAAATAGTCCATATCCTCCATCACAAGGATGGAGCCGTAGCGTTGGGTAAATAAGGTGGCGTAGGCAGTTTGCAGATGGGGCTGACCCGATGCCAAATGCCCTACATTTACAATTGTTGGGTAACCAAAGCTGCGGTCGCCGCCTTCAATGGCGGCGCGGCGCGCCAGCACAGCCGCCGCAAGGGTCTGCTTGACGGATCCTCCGGTAACGTCCAGCACCAAATTGCGGTTTCCCTTGGATTCCAGCTTCCTCACCGTGTCGTAAAGCCCGGAAAGGTCGGCTGCCCAAACGCCCAGCGTGGCACCGCTTTGGGCGGAGATTTCTCCCATTTGCTCCCAGTTCTCCGGAGTCGCGCCGTTTAGCAGCACGTCCTTGCCGGCAACCGCCAAGGCCGCCTTGGCGCAGGCAAGATCCCGGCATTCCAGCACCAGAGGTCTGCCCAAAGTGGCGGCCTTTGCCACCAGCGCGGCATATTTTTCCGGATCTGCGCCCTTGTTGGCGCAATACACCAGCTCCACATACATCCGCTCGCCGATGCGCCGGTAGTCCACCCTTTGCAGTGCCGCCAGCTTGGCATCCACAGCCTGCTCCGTCATAGCGGTATCCACGGACACCGCGTACAAATTCTTGTTTACCAGTGTCTTTTGATGGCGGAACATCACCGTTTCGCCACCCAGCCGATGCTCACCTAAGGCGACGGTCTGCATGGGCGGCAAAGCCTGCGCCTGTAAACGCTCCTTTGCATCCTGAGAAAAATAGGGGCATTTATCTATGGACTCCCCGCCCTGTGCCACCTTCATGCAGAAGGCCATACAGGTCAGAAAGCCGCACTCCTTGCAGTTCTTTTTGGGAGAAAGTTTGAAAATATCGATTCCTTTTAACGCCATTTTTCTCCCCCCTTACGTAAGCTGCCGGATAAATTCCCGCACAGTCCGGATTGCCTCAGGATGGCGCAGAATCACCGCATCCGCGCCGCAGGTCAGATCCGCCACAGCGGTGGCGACCTCCATGCCGATGCCACGCCGCTCCCGGTCGCCCCACTCCGGCACATCCTGCTCCGTGGCTACCGACTCCTTGACCGCCCATGTGTCGCAGGAGATCGGCGCGATAATGGGAAGCTGCAGATCCGCATCCCCCTGCTCCAGCGCGGCAAGCCGGATCCTATCCAGCGTGGATGCCACATAATCGTAGCCATAGCCCACCGCCGCCGTGCCAATATTCATCACGGTGCTTTCCGCCGGAACGGACATACCCCCCAGCAGGATATTGAGCTGCTTGGCAAGATTGATGTCGTCCGCCGTTTCCGCGCACAGAACGTGCCCGTTTTCCAGCACCACCGTTTGTGCCAATTGCTTATAGTCCTCAATGCGGGCAGAAAGGAACAGCACCCGCCTGCCCCAAAGTGCCTTTGCCAGAACCGGAAGCAACAGCCCGTCCTTTTCCATATTTCGGCAGCCCATCACTGCCAGCGGCAATGCCACCGCCTGTGCTGCCGCAACCGCATCCGCTACGCAGTCTTCCACGGAGCGGTTTGCTCCCGCCGGATCGGCAGATTCAAAATTCAGGCAAAGAAAATCCACGCCCTCCAGCTCCGCTGCCCGGGCAGCCCGCTGAGCCATAGTGCCGCAGCCCTGATACAGGGTCTGCAATCCGGGCACATCCCAGCCTTCCACGGTATCGGAGATCTCAATGCCGATTTTGGGTGCGTGGGGAATGGGTGCGTCAAAGCCATAAAAAGGCAGCACATTTTGCCCCCCCAGCGTCAGGGTATTCTTCCCCGCGCCAAAGCTGACCTGACATATCCGTCCGCCATATGCTGCCGTATTGGGCACAAATGCCATGGGTATTCCCCCTTGTGTCAGTCCAAAAGACCGGATTTCTTGACGATGTATGCCACATCGTCGTATTTATTCAGCGCGTAAAGATGCACACCACGAATGTCACATTGCAGGTATTGCTGAATCTGGGCAACGGTATATTCCAAGCCCGCTTCCCGAAATGCCGCTTTTTTCTCCTCTGCGCAGGGATCTGTGCAGTCCTTTTGGAAGGGATTCGGGAAAATCCAATACTTAGAAATCATCCGCGCAAGGGAGCGGGGAATGGCGCAGCCATTCCGGGACAATGCCATATTCACCGTAGAAGCCTGATCCAAAATAGGCATCACCCCCGCGTCCACGGGAAGCCAAATGCCCGCCTGCCGAATAGCATCCATCCAGCGGCAGAACTGATCCATATCCCAGCAAAGCTGGGTTATAATGGAATTCGCGCCCTCATCCTGTTTCCGCTTCAGGTATCCAATGTCCGCCTCCATGCTGGTACATTCCATATGTCCCTCCGGCGAACCCGCTACCGCGATCTGGAACCGATCACCAAAGCAGTCCCGCACAAAGCGCACCAGCTCATTGGCATGCTGAAAATCGCCGCCGGTATCCTTGCGTCCCTCGGGGATATCCCCCCGGAGAGCCAGCAGGCGGTTTATTCCGTGGTCTAAATAGATCTGAAGCTGCTCCGCGATTCCCTGACGGGAGTTCCCGATACAGGTGAAGTGGGTCACCGCGTCGGTTTTGCCGCTGGCAGCCACATGGGACATCACGTCCAAGTTTCGTCCCACATTGGTGCCGCCCGCCCCGTAGGTGCAGGATATGTAGTGGGGCTTCATGGCACACAGCTTGTCCAGCACACCGCCCTCACCGCACAGCTTTTCCATACCCAAATCGGTTTTCGGCGGGAACACCTCAAAGGACACCCGGCTTTTCTCCATAACAAACGAACCTCCTGACGAATCTCTCTATCTATGGGCAAAAAGAACGTTTTTCAATAGTAATTCAATTTATTATACCATAAATATCCGTATTTTCAAGAAAAAGATCACCCGTCAGACAACTCCCCGCCCACAGGAAAAGCCCGCACGAAAACCGCACGGGCTCAGTGTGTCGAAAAGCCTGTCATTGCGAGGAGATGCGACGTGGCAATCTCCCAAATCTTCCTTCACGCCCTCGGCCCCCGCTTTTAAGAGGGGGCTGGCAAAAATCTCTGATTTTTGACTGGGGGAGTTCGGCAGGATGTTCGTTTTTTGCTCCCCCCGGCTTCGTTTTCAACGAAGCCACCCCCCTCATAAATGCGGGGGGCAAGAATACTCCCCCGCCTCTGCACAATGACATACTGGTTTTTTTGACAGTCTCACAGCGCGCGAAATCGCACGGGCAAAAGCCTTTTACCGTTCACTATACTGCAATCTGGACCATAAAAGAATGATGATCTGTCCGGGAATCCCCAGCAGCAGAAGCTGCCACGCCAGCACGCCAAACACCAGCAGCGACACCACCGCGCACAGCAGCACCGACCATGTAAGCAGCGAAATGATTAAATAATTCCGCCGGGGGTTGAACCAAATGGAATTGAACACCAGCCACACGATCATAGACACCGGCACGGCATACAGAAAGGTCATCCAATGTCCGTGGACGTCAATGGGAATCACATCCAGCAGTACGTACACCAGCGTGGCCACAAACCACACCAGCAGCACGCTGAGGGTGGTGATGACGGCGTGATTACGGTGGCGGTTCGGGGTGTAATGCACCGGCTCCGCGTCCGGCTCGTCATGCTCCTCCCGCACCAGATAATCCAGCGGCACGCCGAACAGATCGGTAATTGCCTTCAGCACGGCAATGTCCGGCACAGACTCCCCCCGCTCCCATTTGGAAATGGCCTTGTCGGAGTAGTTGAGCCGGTCTGCCAGCTCACTTTGGGTCAGCTTGGCGTTGAGCCGCAGGCTTGTAATGTTTTTTGCGATAATGGGCTTGATGTCTTCCATGGGATCCCTCTAAGGTAGAATTTTTGAGTATCATACCATAATTGGCGATAAATTGCAAGACTTTGACCTCATGTAAAAAACTCCCGCCTATCGACAAAAATATGTTGAAATTTCCATTCACCTCTGTTATAATAACTCCAACGCAGGGTTCGTATATCGGTAATACAACGGCTTCCCAAGCCGTGAAGGCGGGTTCGACTCCCGTACCCTGCTCCATGTAAAAAACCTCTTTTGTCTACCAGACAAAAGAGGTTTTTTACAATGATATCCGTTCCTTTCGGAACGGGTGATATATCTTCGATATGATATCGCACTTCGTGCGATGATATATGCCTGCGGCATATGAAGGAACGGATATTATATCATATTTGCGGAGCAAATATATCATACGGCAAAGCCGTATATCATATCGCAATAGCGATATATCATTGAAAATCGCAACAATTTAT
>CAZAOL010000066.1:0-8291 GCA_964486785.1 uncultured Oscillospiraceae bacterium | reverse complement strand
ATTCCCACGGTCGCTTCGCTCCCTCGGAATGACACCACTTTTTTGACAGTCTCACCTCCCCGGAAAGGGGAGGCATGGGCGGGTGTCAGGAGGTAAGGTATGCAAATCATTGAAGACCGCCGGGCGTTGCACCGAATCCCGGAGCTGGACCGGACGCTTCCCAAGACGCTGGCGTATCTGCGCTCCCGGCTGGAGGAGCTGGACTGTGAGATCATCGCTCCCATGGAGGGGGCTTTGTGCGCTTATTTTGATTTCGGCATGGAAAAGACCGTTGCCTTCCGCTCCGATGCCGATGCCCTTCCCATTTTGGAAAAAACGGAAACGGAATATACCTCCCGCCATCCGGGGAAGATGCACGCTTGCGGGCATGACGGGCATATGGCGATCGCGCTGGAGCTGGCGCGGCGGCTCAGCGGCAGAAAAAATATGCGCCGGAATGTGCTGATCGTGTTCCAAGGGGCGGAAGAGACCACCGGGGGAGCTAAGGACCTGTGCGACACCGGGATCTTCGCTAATTATAATGTAGAGGCGATCTTCGGACTGCACCTGTGGCCGGGTCTGCCGGAGGGGCAGATCTTCAGCCGTGCCAATGAGATGATGAGCCGCTCCTGTGAGGTGAAGGTGCGTCTGCAAGGACGCTCCGCCCACATCGCCAAGGCCCGGGAGGGTATCGATTCCATGGCTGCCGGCGTGCTGTTTTACACCAAGGCGCAGGCGTTGGAGCAGGGCTTGCCCAAGGAGATCTTCCGGGTGCTGCGGTTCGGCGTGTTCCATTCCGGCACAGCCTGCAACGCTTTGGCGGGAGAAACGGTGCTCCACGGCTCTCTGCGGGCGTTTCAGGACGAGGTGTTTGAGGGCCTGCGGCAGGGTCTGCGGCAGATCGGACAGGAGGTGGCTGCCGAAACCGGCTGCGCCGTGACGGTGGAGCTGGGGGACGGCTACCCCGCGGTGATGAATCCCCCTGTACTATATAATAAGGCAGCTTCTCTGGTGGGCTTTCAGGAGCTGGACGAGCCCAGCATGACCACCGAGGATTTTTCATGGTATCAGCGCACCCTGCCGGGGATGTTCTTCTTCCTTGGCACCGGGGACGGCCCGGCACTCCACGCCGACTGCTTCGATTTTCCGGAGCGGGTGCTGGTGAAGGGCGCGGACTTTTTTGAAGCATTGGCGGAGGCATGGACATGATCCCTATGAACAATAATCTGATGCTGCTGCAGCGCAGCGGCATCCGCCGGTTCACCAATATGGCGAAGGAAGTGCCTGATTGTGTTATGTTAACCATCGGAGAGCCGGACTTCCCAACCCCGGAGAATATCAAGGCGGCGGCCTGTGCCGCGCTGAGTCAGGATCAGACCCACTACGCCCCCAATCAGGGCACGGCGGAGCTGCGTCAGGCCATCGCGGAGTATGAGTGCCGCAGAGGGTTTGCCTGTACGCCGGAGCAGGTGCTGGTGACTGTAGGCGCGACAGAGGCGTTGGCTACCTCCCTTTTGGGGCTTTTGAACCCCGGCGACGAGGTGATCATCCCCACTCCGGCGTTTTCCTTGTATGAAAGCCTGACGCTGGCGGCGGGAGCTAAGCCAGTATTTTTGGATATGACAAAAACCGGCTTTCAAATCACCCCCGATGCGCTGGCGGCGGCAATTACGGACAAGACCCGTGCCCTTGTGCTCAATTCGCCCAACAACCCCACCGGCGCGGTGCTGTCCCGAAGCTCCTTGGAGGCGGTAAAGGCGGCGTTGGCGGATAAGGATATTTACATCCTGTGGGATGGGGTCTACAGCCAGCTTGCCTACGGAGAGTGCCCGGATCTGAGCTTGGATCCGGCGGTGCGGGAGCGGCTGCTGCTGTGCCAGAGCTTTTCCAAGCCCTATGCCATGACCGGCTGGCGGGTAGGCTACCTGATCGGCCCTCAGGCGGTGATGGAGCGGCTGCTGCTGTGGCACGCGGCGGTTTTGGCGGCTGTGCCCACCTTTTTACAGAGTGCCTGTGTGGAGGCACTTCGTACCGATCCCGCTCCCATGAGGCAGGCCTACCGTGACCGCAGGGACTACTGCTGCCGCCGCTTGAAGGATATGGGGCTTACCTTCCCTGAGCCTGAGGGGGCGTTTTATCTGTTTGTGGACATTTCCCGGTTTGGGCTGTCCTCGGAGGAATTCTGCACCCGTATGATCCGGGAGGCGGCGGTGGCTGCCGTGCCGGGGAGCTGCTTCGGCGCGGAGGGCTTTGTGCGGATTTCTTACTGCTGCGGTCTGAAGGAGCTGGAGCGGGGATTGAACCGCATGGAAAGCTTTCTTCAGGAATTGTGATGTTGCACAAAGGCACAAATTTACATTTGTAAATATTGCTGATTGTGAACAAACGGTGATTGACATATTATTCCCACTATGATACAATGCCATTACTGGAAATGTGGGATTCTTGCGTCTTTTTGTAAGCCGCGGATTTCTGCAAAAACTAGGGATCGGCGTCATTACATAGGTTTTGACTGTGCGAAGCACAGTGAAAATAATAAAAAATTAACGAATAAAGGAAGGAAACAACTATGAAGAAAATCATTGCACTGCTGCTGGCAGTCCTGATGATCGTTGGTCTGGCTGCTTGCGCTCCCGCCAGTAGCGGTAATCAGGGCGGTTCCGACAGCCAAGGTGGCTCCTCCGGTGACGAGGTTCAGGCTATTACCCTGAAGGTATGGGGTCCTCAGGAAGATCAGGTCGACGGCAACGGCTGGCTGAATCAGCAGCTTGCGGCCTTCGAGGCTGCTCACCCCGAGTATGACATCACTTGGGATCTCGGCGTTTGCTCTGAGGGCGATGCCGGTAACAACGTGAAGGCTGACCCCGCTGCCGCTGGCGACGTTTATTTCTTTGCCAACGACCAGATGGGCACTCTGCTGCAGGCCAACGCTCTGGCTCAGTTGGGCGGTTCTTACCTGGAGCAGGTTCAGAACGACAACACCGACGCTCTGATGGAGACCGTTACTTACTCCGACGGTAATGTTTACGGCTTCCCCGTAACCAACAACACCTGGTTCCTGTACTACAACAAGTCTCTGCTGACTGAAGAGCAGGTTAAGACTATGGAAGGTATGCTGGAATCCGGCGAGCAGATTTCCTTCCCCATGACCACCGCTTGGTATAGCGGCGCTATCTTCATGGGCAACGGCGGCACTATCTTTGGCGCGAACGGCCTCGATGCCTCTGCCGGTATTCAGTTCGGCGGTGATGCCGGCTATGCCGCTGCCGCCAAGATGGTTGAGATCGCCAGCTACTCCAACTTCGTAGATGACGCTTCCGGCCTCGGCGTTGCCGGCCTGAAGGAAGGCACTATCGCCGCTGCTTTCTCCGGTAGCTGGGACTACGCCTCTCTGAAGCAAGTTCTGGGCGACGATCTGGGCATTGCTCAGCCCCCCACGGTCACCATCGACGGTGAGGTAGTTCAGATGAAGTCCTTCGCTGGCTCCAAGTGTGTCGGCGTTAACCCCAACTGCACCAACCAGAAGGCTGCTATGCAGTTGGCCGCTTTCCTGGCTTCCGAGGACGCTCAGATGGCCCGTTACGAGATGCGCGGCATCATCCCCAGCCACAAGAACCTCGCCTCCAATGAGGACATCGCTTCCAATGAGGTTGCTGTGATTGAGAACTACACCATGAACAACTGCTCCGCTGTCCAGCCCGTCATCCCCGAGATGTCTACTTTCTGGAATCCTATGGGTTCCTTCGGTTCCAACATCGTTACCGGTGCTGTCACCACTGATAACTACAAGGATATGGTTGATCAGCTCATGGAGCAGCTCAATTCCACCGGCCTGTAATCATAGGCCATTCCGCTTAACTTAAAGCACCTGGCGGCGGCTGGATAATTCTGGCCGCCGCCTTTTATAAAGCGATAGAAGGGAGACGGTAACTTGTCTAACCAACTGACAAAGGCGGACGCGGTTCGTAAGAGCAAGAGCAGCAATCCCACATCTCTTACCAGCGCGCTGCAAAACGGCGGACCGGTGGTTTGGGCTTCCTGCCTGATCATGGGTCTTGGCAATTTCGCTGCCGGGCAATTCATCAAAGGTATTTTATTCCTTCTGATTGAAGTGATTTATTTCGCGTTTCTTTTCATGCCTAACGGCGGTATTTACAATATTTCCATGCTCCCCAGTCTGGGCGATAAGGCCATGGGACAGGTGTGGGATGAGGAGCAGGGTGTCTATGTCTATGAAATGGGCGACCAGTCCCTGCTGATTCTGCTGTTCGGCGTTGCCACCATAGCGGTGACCGTGCTGTTTGTATACCTGTGGCGGGCATCCATCCGCAGCGGTTATCAGGCACAGTGCCTGAAAAAGGCCGGCAAGAAGCCCCTGAGCTTCTGGGGCGACATCAAGGAGCTGTTCGACAGCAATATCCATAAGCTGTTGATGATCATTCCCTTCGCCTGCCTGGTTATTTTCACCATCATCCCCCTGATTTACATGATCTGCATGGCGTTTACCGACTATTCCTCGGTGAATGACAAGCTGGTTCTGTTTGATTGGGTGGGCCTTAAGAACTTTACATCCTTGTTCCAGTCCAGCAGCACCAACGGTACGCTGTTCTTAAGCGTCCTTGGATGGACACTGGTTTGGGCATTCTTCGCAACCTTCCTGAATTTCTTCCTTGGCACGTTTGTTGCCATGATTATCAACCGCCCCACCACCAGATTTAAGGGACTGTGGCGTACCGTCTTCTCCCTGACCATTGCGATTCCGCAGTTTGTTTCTCTGCTGCTGATCAACTCCATGTTCAGAGATCAGGGTATCGTCAATTCCCTGCTGCAGAGCTTTGGTTTTGTGGGCGAGCCGCTGCCCTTCCTGACCAACACTACATGGGCGCGGTGCTTCGTTATCATCATCAACCTGTGGGTGGGTATTCCCTACACCATCATGCAGGTCACGGGTATCCTGAAGAACATCCCTGCGGATCTGTATGAGGCTGCCCGCATTGACGGTGCCAATGCCTTCCAGCAGTTTACGAATATTACCCTGCCGTATATGATCTTCGTTATGACCCCCTACATGATCACTTCCTTCACGGGTAACATCAATAACTTTAACGTTATCTACCTGCTCACCGGCGGCGGTCCCAACCCCGATATGGCATCTGCCGGTAAGACAGACCTGCTGGTTACTTGGTTGTATAACCTGTCCGTGGGTCAGCAAAAGTATAACTTAGCAGCCGTTATCGGTATCTTCACCTTCATAATTCTTGCAATTGTGTCGTTGGTGACCTACCGCAGCTCCGGCTCCTATAAGGATGAGGAGGGCTTTAAATAATGGCAAAGAAATCTTCCGGCTCTGTCAGAGTCCAAGGACTGACAATGGACATTTTGGTCCATACCATTTTGATTATCATGGCCATCATTTGGCTGATTCCCTTTGTGTATCTGGCTGCGCAATCCTTCCGTGGCGGCAATAATCTGGGAATGTTCACAAAGAATTTCTTCCCCGAAACTTGGACGTTTAGTAACTATATCAAGCTGTTCACAGATACTACCAGCCTGAATTTCGGCCGGATGTTCATGAACACCTTCTTTATCGCGATTTGTAGCTGTGTCATCTCCACCTTCTTCGTGCTGGCGGTTTCCTACTGTATGAGCCGTTTGAAGTGGAAGATGCGCAGACCCTACATGAACATGGCCATGGTCATTACCCTGTTCCCCGGCTTCATGTCCATGATCGCGATTTACTACCTGCTTAAGACCATGGGTCTGACCGAAGGCCCCATGATTCCTTTGGCACTGATCATTTGCTATACCTCCGGCTCGGGCACCGGCTTCTACGTCATGAAGGGCTATATGGATACCATTCCCAAGGCTCTGGACGAGGCCGCCTATCTGGACGGCGCAACCAAGTGGCAGACCTTTACTAAAATCACACTTCCTCTGTGTAAGCCCATGATTGTTTATCAGATCATTACCTCCTTCATGGGCCCGTGGTGTGATTTCATTATGGCGAAGCTGATTGTTGGCGCCGAAGCGGAATACTATACCGTGGCCATCGGTCTGTGGAGAATGTTGGATAAGGAGTTCGTCGCCAACTGGTTCACCCGGTTCTGCGCCGGTTCCGTGCTGATCGCAATCCCCATCTCCATCCTGTACATCATCACTCAGAGATTCTATCAGGAAGCAATGAGTGGCTCCGTGAAGGGTTAAGCTATGGCACGGCGCGTAAAGACGCTCCTGTGCATCTTATTGACAATTGTGTTGCTGGTGGGTTGTACGCCCACCAGCCCTGTCGATATGGGCACTTCCGGGGATACTCCTGAGGAAGAAACTCTGACGCTGGAGGATCGGCTGGCATACTATGCCACCCTCGGCTCCAGCCCGGATGATAACTACCGTACATGGTACGAGATCTTTGTATACTCCTTCTATGATACCAACGGCGACGGCATCGGCGATCTGCAGGGTGTCATTGCCAAGCTGGATTATCTGCAGGAGCTGGGCGTGAACGGTATTTGGCTGATGCCCATTCATCCCAGCACCAGCTACCACAAATACAATGTGGACGACTACTACGAAATCGACCCCACCTACGGCACTATGTCGGATTTTGAGCAGTTGATGGCCGCCTGCGACCAGCGGGGCATCAAGGTGATCATGGATCTGGTTGTCAACCATTCCGGATTGCAAAACCCCTGGTTCCTTGAGGCCGCGGACTACCTCAGAAGCATCGATGTCAAGGAAGATCCCGACCCTGAGGAATGTAAATACGTGGAGTATTACAATTTCGTCAAGGAGGGCGAGGAGCTGGGCGATGGCTACCGCAAGCTGCCGGGCAGCGACTACTACTTTGAAGGTATGTTCAGCACCGATATGCCCGATCTGAACTGGGACTGTGAGGCTATGCGGGAGGATGTCAAGGCCGTTATGCAGTTTTGGCTGGATAAGGGCGTTGCCGGCTTCCGTGTGGATGCCGCCAAGGAGTTTTACACCGGCGATGTAAACAAAAATATAGAGGTGCTGAGCTGGCTGCAGGATACTGCGGAGTCCATTAAGCCCGATGTGTACATGGTGGCAGAGGTGTGGGAAACCAACTACACCCTGATCAAGACCTACTACGAAAGCGGCTTCACCAGCATTTTCAACTACCCCTACGGCAACTACTCCGGCAAGCTGATGCAGGTGGTCAACGGACGGGGCAATCCCAATATGGTCACCACTTGGGCCACGGCGATTCAGACCTCCTCCACCGCCTATGCGGAAGCCAATCCGGACTTTATCGACGCGCCGTTTTTAAGCAACCACGATGTGCTGCGTATCTACGACGGTGTCAGCGGTGACTCGCTGCGGGTGAAGCTGGCCGGTGCCATGAACCTGTTCATGGGCGGCAGCGCGTTCATCTACTACGGCGAGGAGATCGGCATGGCAGGCACCGGCGAGCAGGGCGACGATCCGTCCAAGCGCGCGCCGATGTACTGGAATATCTACCGCAACTACGGTATGACCAATCCCCCTCCGGGCTGCACCCTGCCCAGCGCGTATCCGCTGGGAAGTGTGGAGGAGCAGCAGGCGGACGAAAGCTCGGTCTACAGCTACTACCGGGAGGCAATTGCCATCCGTAACGCGCTTCCGATGATCGCCCGTGGCGAAAACAGCGTAGAAACGGCTTTGAATGTGGGCTGTGTCAGCGCGCTGAGAAAGTCGTGGAACGGTGAGGATTGTATCATCCTGATGAACATCGACAATGACGAGGCCGGCGTGAAGGTGGATTTGTCCGCCTATTCCGACTGGACCTTGGTGGCTACTCTGTCCGCCAACGGTCAGAGCGTGGAGATGGATGGCACGACCCTGAATATGCCCGCCTACGGTACGGCGATCTTGATTCCTACAAAATGATTTTCAGGGGGGCTGTCTTGTTACCGGGACAGCCCCTTTGCCTACTCATATGGGGAACAAAACCGCCCCCGGCGCGGGGAGCAAAGAACGGACACCCTACCGAACTCCCCCAGTCAAAAATCAGAGATTTTTGCCAGCCCCCTCTTAAAAGCGGGGGCCAAGGGGCGCGGCAATATATGCCCTCCCCCGAGGGGAGGGTGCCGCCAACGGCGGCGGGAGGGGAATGGCGATATGTTTCGGCTTTAGAGGAAGAGTGTTACATAGCGGAGGTGTTAGGATTACTGCCCGCGTTCCCCTTCCGACCTCGCTGCGCTCGGCCACCTTCCCCCCGGGGGAAGGCATGGGTGCGAGCAAAGAACGGACACCCTACCGAACTCCCCCAGTCAAAAATCAAAGATTTTTGCCAGCCCCCTCTTAAAAGC
>CAZAOL010000065.1:0-8419 GCA_964486785.1 uncultured Oscillospiraceae bacterium | reverse complement strand
GCTATTTGCTTTAAGGAGGCTATGCAGCCGGAGTTCAAAACCTACGCCCACGATGTGGTTTCCAATGCCAAGGCTATGGCACAGGGACTGCTGGAGGAAGGCTTTGATTTGGTCACCGGCGGTACAGATAACCACCTGATGCTGGCAGATTTGCGTCCTATGGGAATTACCGGCAAGGAGCTTCAGGAACGCTGCGATGCCAACCACATAACGTTGAACAAGAACGCAATCCCTGACGATCCCCAGAAGCCCTCTATCACCAGCGGTGTCCGGGTGGGCACGGCTGCGGTCACTACCCGTGGGCTGGGTGAGCAGGAGATGAAGCGTATCGCCCATTGTATCGGCCTGACTGCCCGGGACTTCGAGGGCACACAGGCGCAGGTGCGTGAGGAAGTGGCCGAGATGTGCCAGCAGTTCCCCCTTTATAGGTAAGCTGAATGCCCGGTTCAAAGCTGAACCGGGCATTTTTGTGGGGAAAATGGTTGACTTTTTGGAATATTGTGATAGAATGTCTTCGGATATGCAAACGCGATGCGGAAGCTCAGCCGGTGGACAGTCCAAAGCGAGAGGGGGACGGTGTAAGCCCCTTGACTACGAAGCCTGCAAGCCACTTCCAAGCAGCCCGGGACGACCGGGACGGGTGCTCCCGTTACAGAGCGGCTAAGATGTCTGCTACGCAGGCGAATTAGGGTGGTACCGCGATTTTTCCTCGCCCCTAACCTTGGGGGCGAGGTGTTTGTTTTTGAGGGCGATGATGCTTGACAAGGTAGTTAGGAAAAGAATTAGAATCCCGGATTTTGATTACAGTCAGGAAGGCGTCTATTTTATCACCATTTGTGCGAACAAAAGAAAATCGCTTTTCGGACGAGTAACAGGTGGGGATGTATTTCATCCCCCGAGTGTTGTGTTGTCGGATTTGGGAAAGATTGTGCGGGATAACATTCCCCGCATATGCAGCACATATACGGGTGTATTTGTGGATCATTATATCATTATGCCCAATCATATCCATATGCTGCTACGCATAACGGGTGATGCCTGTTCCCCCAATGGGACACGGGATAAAATGCTTGTCCCCAAGATTTTACAATCCTATAAGGCTTCCGTTTCACGGCAAGCAAGCACAAAATATGCCCCAGTTTGGCAGAGCCGATATTATGACCATGTGGTTCGCAATGAGCAAGATTATTTGCGAATTTGGGAGTATATAGAGTGCAATGCTGCCAAATGGACGCAAGACGAATATTATTCCCCGTGAGTGTAGGGCACGCATTGTATGCGTGCCGGGTGGGAAGGACATTTGCTGGCGGCACGCATGAAATGCGTGCCCTACGAAGGTAATGCGCAGAAGGGCTGCGGCACGCATGAAATGCGTGCCCTACGATAGATAATTTTAGATGGAGGTAAATTTATGAATCCGAAGCCTTACGGTGTAAACGAGCTGCGGGAAATGTTCCTGAGCTACTTTGAGAGCAAGGGGCATCTTCGGCTGCCCAGCTTTTCCCTGATTCCTCAGAACGATCAGTCCTTGCTGCTGATCAATTCCGGCATGGCACCTATGAAGCCCTATTTCAAGGGCGAGGTGGAGCCGCCCCGCCGCCGTGTCTGCACCTGCCAAAAGTGCATCCGTACCGGCGACATTGAGAATATTGGCAAGACCGCCCGTCACGGCACTTATTTTGAGATGCTGGGCAATTTCTCCTTCGGTGATTACTTCAAGCATGAGGCAATTGCATGGTGCTGGGAGTTCCTGACTAAGGTGGTGGGGCTGGATGAGAGCCGTCTGTACCCGTCCATCTATGAAAACGATGAGGAAGCCTTTGAGATTTGGAACAAGGAGATCGGCGTTCCTGCGGATCGGATTTTCCGTTTCGGCAAGTCTGATAACTTCTGGGAGCATGGCTCCGGACCCTGCGGCCCTTGCTCTGAGGTTTACTATGACCGGGGCGAAAAGTACGGCTGCGGCAAGCCCGGCTGCACCGTCGGCTGCGAGTGCGACCGCTATATGGAGGTCTGGAACAACGTATTCTCCCAGTTTGACAACGACGGCAACGGAAACTACACCGAGCTGGCTCAGAAGAACATCGATACCGGCATGGGCTTGGAGCGTTTGGCGGTGGTTTGTCAGGATGGGGACAGCCTGTTCGATGTGGATACGGTTATGAACATTACCAACAAGGTTACCGGGCTGACAGGCGCGAGCTACGGTCAAAGCACCAAGACCGATGTATCCCTGCGCGTGATTACCGATCACATTCGGGCATCTACATTCATGATCGCCGACGGCGTTCGTCCGACCAACGAAGGCAGGGGCTACGTTCTGCGCCGCTTGCTTCGCCGGGCTGCCCGTCACGGCAGACTTTTGGGTGTGGATCATCCGTTCCTGTATGAAGTTGTGGAAACGGTTATTTGTGAGAACGAAAGCCACTACAGCTATCTGCGGGAGCGCGCGGATTATATCGTCAAGGTGGTGCTGACGGAGGAGGAGAGCTTCGCCAAGACCATTGACACCGGTATGCGTATCTATAGCGAAAAGCTGGCAGCCCACAAGGCTGCCGGAGAAACGGTGTTCTCCGGCGAGGATGCCTTCCTGCTGGCAGATACCTACGGTTTCCCCATCGACCTGACAGTAGAGATGCTGGAGGATGAGGACATGACCGTGGATATGGACAAGTATGTGCAGTGCCGGGAGGCTCAGCGTGTCCGCGCCCGTGAGGACCGTAAGAAAATGGGCGATTTGGGCTGGGCAGGCATTGATTTGGGACTGGACAGTACGCCCACTCAGTTCGTGGGCTATACGGAAAACTGCGTCAATGCCAAGGTGCTGGCGGTATGCGTGGGCGAGGAGGTCTGCGGCGCGATTGCCGGCGGCGAAAAGGGCATCATCGTGCTGGATAAAACTCCCTTCTACGCGGAAATGGGTGGTCAGGTCGCCGATCACGGCGTGATTTTGATGGGCGACAGCCGCTTTGCGGTAACCAATGTTCAAAAGGATAAGGGCGGTAAGTATTTGCACTACGGCGAAATGGTCACCGGCTCTTTGAAGGTGGATGATCTGGTTTGCGCCTCCATTGACGTGGAGCGCCGTAACGCGATTCGCCGCGCCCACTCTGCCACCCATTTGCTGCAGAAGGCGTTGACTTCTGTGCTGGGAGACCATGTGCATCAGGCCGGATCTTTGGTTGAGCCGGACCGTCTGCGTTTTGACTTTACCCATTATTCCGCCATGACCGGTGAGGAGCTGGCAAAGGTGGATGAGCTGGTGCAGTCCGCGGTTTTGGAAGGCTATGATATTTGCGTTCGTGAGATGCCCATTGAGGAAGCTAAGGCTTTGGGAGCGACTGCCCTGTTTAGTGAGAAATACGGCGATACTGTCCGTGTGGTGAATATGAGCGGTTACTCCATCGAGCTGTGCGGCGGTACCCATTTGGACAATACCGCAAAGGTCGGCCCCTTCCGCATTGAAAGCGAAGGCTCTGTGGCTTCCGGCGTGCGCCGTATTGAGGCGGTGGTGGGTAAGGCTTGTCTTGCGGATATGAAGAAAGATCGGGAGCTGATCTACTCTGTTTGCGGGCAGCTTAAGACCAAGCCCGGCGAGCTGACAGACCGAATTCGCGGTCAGATGGATGAGATTAAGGAGCTGAAGCGGGGCATTGAGAGCTTTAAGGCAAGAGAGGCTGCCGGTGAGGTGGATCGCTTCCTGTTTGCCGCGCACAATGTGGGCGGTGTGAAGGCCTTGACCGCTGTAATTGCCGATGCGGATGCCAATAAGCTGCGGCAGATGGGCGATATGCTCCGGGATAAGGATCCCAATGTGGCGGCTGTGCTTGCCAGCACCAACGGCGACAAGGTCACCTTCTTGGCGGTCTGCGGAAAGGACGCGGTTGCCAAGGGCATCAAGGCCGGCGATTTGGTGAAGCTGGTATGTACAGCCTGCGGCGGCTCCGGCGGCGGAAAGCCGGATTCCGCTATGGGCGGCGGCAAGGATGCCACCAAGGTGGACAATGCCCTTGCGCTGGTGGATGATTTTATTGGCTCCAAGCTGAGCTAATGAGAAATGGCATCGCTAAACGCCAATGTTATTAAGTTTAGACTGTCATTGCGAGCGCGAAGCGCGTGGCAATCCGTTCGTTCCCTTTGGAGAACGGATTCCTCCGCTCGCTTCGCTGGGTCGGAATGACAAGGTCTTATTCACTTGACGACATTGTGCGGAATGCGGTGCCATTTTTTCTGAGAAAGGAAGTACGGCAATGCGGATTCTGATGTGGTTTTCCATTGGATTTGCGGCGGCCTGTGCCATTGGCGCGTATTTGTTTTGGCCGCATATTTGGCTGGTGACCATACTGGCACTGCTGCTGTGTGCTTTGGCTTATATTCTGCGGAGCAAAGCAAAATGGCTTCGGTGCGCCATTGCTGTACTTCTCGGCGTGGCTGTGGGGATTATGTGGTTTTTATGCTATCATGAAATCTGTATGGATGGGGCATCCCGTTGGGATGGACAGACGGTGCAGCTTACCGCCACCGCTACGGATTACAGCTATGCGACTGATTATGGAATCGCCGTGGAAGGAAAGCTGGAGTATGGCGGCAAACAGTTTGCTGCCAAAATCTACATAACCGATACCAAGGAAATCTCTCCCGGAGATGTGCTGAGCGGCAAATTCCGGCTAAGGCTGACCCACGGCGGAATTGATGAGGATACCTACCATCGGGGGAACGGTGTGATTTTTCTCGCCTACGCCCGGTCGGAGGTGACGGTACAAAAGGCGCAGGAGCTGCAGGTACAGTATTTTCCGGCAGTACTTCGGCATAAGATCATTTCCATAATAGAAGAAACATTTCCTGAGGATACGGCGTTCCTTGCCAAGGCACTGCTGCTGGGCGACAGAATGGATGTGGACTATCAGACCAACACTGCCTTTAAGGTCAGTGGAATCAGCCACATCATTGCGGTTTCCGGGCTGCACGTGTCCATTTTGTTTTCTTTGGTGTACACTTTGTGCGCCAAGCGACGCTTTCTGACGGCGTTACTGGGGATTCCTGCCGTGATTCTGTTCGCGGCGGTGGCTGGGTTCACACCATCCATTACCCGCGCTTGCGTGATGCAGATCCTAATCATGCTTGCCATGGTCTTCAACAGGGACTATGACCGGGCTACCGCGCTGGCGTTCGCGGTTTTGCTGATGCTGGCAATTGACCCCATGACCGTTACCTCCGCAAGCTTTCAGCTATCGGTCGGGTGCATGATCGGCATTTTTCTGTTCGCCTCCAAAATCTCGGCTTACCTATGCGGTTTGCCCTTTTGGAGGGAGTGGAAGGGGCGCAAGCTTCGGGTGCGGCTTCGGCAGTGGATTTGCGGCTCCGTATCCGTGACCCTTGCCGCCATGGTCTTCACAACACCGCTGGTCGCCTACTATTTCGGGGCGGTCAGCTTGGTGGGGGTACTGACCAACCTTTTGACTTTGTGGGTCATTTCTTTCGTATTTTACGGAATCATGCTGGCGTGCTTGCTGGCTCTGCTTTGGGAAAGCGGGGCGTTGGCGGTGGCTTGGCTGATTTCATGGCCGATACGCTATGTGTTGGGAGTCGCAAGAGGACTGGCTGCGTTCCCACTGGCGGCGGTGTATACCCGGAGCGATTATACCGTGGTATGGCTGGTGCTGTGTTATGCGCTGCTGGCAATCCTTTTAGCCAGCAACAAAAAGCGTCCCGGCGTATTAGGCTGCTGCGCGCTTTTGGGACTGTGCGCCGCACTGGGGATGTCATGGGCTGAGCCGCTGATGAATGAGATTTCCCTGACCGTACTGGATGTGGGGCAGGGACAGTGTGTGCTGCTTCAAGCGGACGGAAAAAGCTATTTGGTAGACTGCGGCGGCGACTCCGACACAGGAGCGGCGGATCTGGCTGCGGAAACTCTGCTTTCTCAAGGTATCTACCGTTTGGATGGGGTGATCGTGACTCATTATGACCGTGACCATGCCGGTGGCGTTGGATATCTGCTGTCCAGAATTCCGGCAGACATGGTGTTCCTGCCGCAGGTAGTGGATGAGGATGCCATGCTGGACACCATCCGGCCATACTGTGGTGGTGCGGAAATTTTTGTTGCTCAGGACACGGTTCTTAGTTGGGAGGATAATTCCTTGACTGTCTTTTCGCCTGTTTTAACGGCTTCCAGCAACGAAAGTGGACTAATTGTCTTGTTTGGCAACGAAAACTGTGATATACTTATCACCGGAGATTTAAGCACTCTGGGAGAGGCACTTCTGCTGCACAAGACACAGCTTCCGGAGCTGGATGTTTTGGTGGCGGGGCATCATGGCTCCGATTCGTCCACCTCAGAGGCGTTGCTGGCGGCAACCACCCCGGAATATGTGTTTATCTCTGTGGGTAAGGATAATATATACGGACACCCACACTATGAGGTATTGGACCGGCTGCAGACCTATGGCTGCTCGGTCTACCGTACAGATTGGAACGGAGATCTTACTTTCAGGAGGTGACGGCATGGCAAAGAAGAAAACGGATACCTCGGCGTTGGAGGATTTAAAGGCCGCGCTGAAGGCAAAAAACCTGAAAAGGCTCTATATCTTTCACGGGGAAGAAACCTTCCTGATGGAGCATTATCTGGGGGCGGTGAAAAAGCTGCTGCTGGATGAGCTTACCCAGCCGTTTAATTATCACCGCCTGACGGAGGAAAGTTTTCAGCTCCGTGCCCTCGCGGAGGCTGTGGAGAAGCTGCCGATGATGGCAGAGCATACCCTTGTACAGGTGGACGATATCGACCTGACGAAGCTGGGAGAGGAGGGACGGCAAAAGCTGGCGGAAATTTTGGCGGACATCCCGGATTACTGCACTGTGGTGTTCACCTATTTGACGGTGGCGTGGAAGTCGGATAAGGCTATCAATTCCGCAATTACGGACAACGGTGCGGTGGTGGAATTTGCCAAGCAGGAGCCCAGAGATCTGATTCCCTGGGTGGGGCGGCATTTTGCTGCCAAGGGGAAGCGGATCGACAATCATCTTTGCAGCTACCTCATTGAGATCACCGATGGAACAATGACCGCTTTGTCCGGGGAAATTGAAAAAATTTGCGCCTATTCCGGGGCAGATCATATTACAAAATCCGATATTGACGCGGTAACGGAGCCTGCGCTGGATTCCGTGGCGTTTCACATGACGGATTTGATGGGGCAGGGAAAGTATGCCCCGGCACTTTTGAAGCTGCAGCAGCTATTGCAGCTTCAGCAGGAGCCTTTGGCGATTTTGGGCGCGATTGGCTTTCATTTTCGCCGTTTGAGTGCCGCCCGGACGTTGCTGGACAACGGAAGATCCTCCGGAGATTTGATGACGCTGTATAAAATGGGAAGTTATCCGGCGCAAAAGACCATGGATGCCGCCCGACGGGTATCCCCCGGTTTTTGCCGGAAGGCCATGGAGCTGGTTTTGGAAACGGATCATCAAATGAAAACCTCGGCCGATGATCCGGAACGCCTGCTTGAACTGCTGGTTTTGCGTTTGGCGCAGGAGGCGGGGCGTGGTTAAGATCAAGGAAGCCATTTTAGTGGAGGGACGCTACGATAAAAATACCCTGAGCCAAATTGTAGACGCGCCGATTTTTGAAACCTCCGGCTTTGGCATTTTTAAGGACAAGGCACAGCTTTCCTTTTTGCGCCGTGTGGCACAGAAGCGTGGGTTGATCGTATTTACCGACTCGGACGGGGCGGGCTTTGTGATTCGTAATCACATAAAAAGCGCGATTCCCGGCGAGTATCTTAAGCATGCCTATATCCCGGATATCTACGGAAAAGAGCGCAGAAAGTCCGCACCCGGTAAGGAAGGGAAGCTGGGCGTGGAGGGGATGCGCCCTGAGATTATTATAGAAGCACTTCGCCGTGGCGGAGCTACCATAGAAGGTGAAGGCGTGTCCGGTGGGGCGGAAATCACCAAGCAGCATCTGGTGGAGCTGGGACTGTCCGGCGGCAGAGAGTCCGCGGTCAAGCGGCGTATGCTGCTGAAAAAGCTGGCTCTGCCGGAGCATATGAGTGCAAATGCCATGCTTCAGGCATTGAATGTGCTGTATACTCCCGATGAACTAAAGGATTTGGCAAAGGACTTATAAAAGCGGAGAAAATCATGGTAGATATATCGGTTAAAAATTTAACGAAGTTTTTTGTTATTGGGGAAAATCTGCTACAGGGCCTTTCCTTCGATATTCAGGAAGGGGAATGTGTGGCGATTTTAGGCCGCAACGGCTGCGGGAAAACCACTCTTTTCAAAATCCTGACCGGAGAGATGGACTTCGATGACGGACAGGTCTATGTGAATCCGGACAAAAAAATCGGGCTGATCTCTCAGATTCCCCGGTTTCCCGCGGGCTACACCGTGGAGGATGTACTTCGCAGTGCCTATGAAGACCTCC
>CAZAOL010000064.1:0-8424 GCA_964486785.1 uncultured Oscillospiraceae bacterium | reverse complement strand
TCGACCGGGGCTATATCTCCCCCTATATGGTCACCGATACCGACAAGATGGAGGCTGTTCTGGACGATGCCTACATCCTGATCACCGACAAGAAAATCTCCTCCATTCAGGAGATCTTGCCCATCCTTGAGCCGATCGTCAAGGCGGGCAAGAAGATGATGATCATTGCCGAGGACGTAGAGGGTGACGCGCTGGCAACCCTGCTGGTGAACCGTCTGCGGGGCAATTTCAACTGCGTCTGCGTGAAAGCCCCCGGCTTCGGCGACCGCCGCAAGGAAATGCTGCAGGACATCGCCATCCTCACCGGCGGTACGGTAATCTCCAGCCAGCTCAACATGGAGCTGACGGATACCCAGCTTACGGATCTGGGCCGCTGCCGTCAGGTGGTTGTCACCAAGGACACCACCACCATTGTGGACGGTGCCGGTGATCCCGAGGATATCAAGGGCCGCGCCCACACCATCCGGGCGTCCATCGCCACCACCACCTCCGACTACGACCGGGAGAAGCTGCAGGAGCGGCTGGCAAAGCTCAGCGGCGGCGTTGCGGTGATCAAGGTCGGCGCGCAGACCGAGGTGGCCATGAAGGAGCGGAAGCTGAGAGTGGAGGACGCGCTTAACGCGGCTCGGGCTGCCGTGGAGGAGGGCATCGTAGCCGGCGGCGGCACGGCGCAGGTCAATGCCATCGCCGCGGTGGAGAAGCTAATCTCCAAGCTGTCCGGTGACGAAAAGACCGGCGCGAGGATCATCGCCGCCGCTTTGCAGGCACCCATCCGCCAGATCGCTCAGAACGCCGGTGTGGACGGCAGTGTGGTCTATGAGAAGATCCGCTCCTCCAAGAAGATCGGCTACGGCTACAATGCCTACACCGAGGAATACGCGGACATGATCGCCAGCGGCATCGTCGATCCTACCAAGGTGACCCGTTCTTCTTTGGAGAACGCCGCTTCCATCGCCGCCTGTGTCCTGACCACCGAATCTCTGGTGGTGGATAAGCCCGATCCCGCCGGTGACGCGGCCGCAGCCGCAGCCGCCGCTCAGGGTGGAATGTACTAAGATAATACCAAACCGGGGCTGCACGCAGCCCCGGTTTTAATGTGTCGATAAAGCAATGTGTCTTTGTTATGAAAACGCTTTCCGTAGTACCGTGTTTCAGCTTAAAAGCTTACCAAAGCCTTCTCCCCAGGGAGAAGCCTTGGTGTCGAGCCGAAAATATAATTTTCATGTTAACATCGTACTACTGGCTTGTAACATCTAAAAGTTATCCTGTCCGCTGTCAACTGAACAATCACAGCTTGGTCAGAGAGATCACCATACTCTCCGGGTCGTAGTCCACCCGGTATTTGCCCGCCTGCAGATGGATATTTCCGTGTCCGTCGGTGGTATATTCCACGGTGCAGTCCTCTGACACACTTTCCTCTCCCAGCCAATTCTGCTGGGGATCGTGGTAGACCTTGAAGCTGAACTCGTGGTTAAAGCTGAGGGTATAGGTGTAAATACTGCCGTTTTTCGTCATGCCGTACTCATCATGGTTGCTCCAGCCGTTGAAATCGCCCCGGATGTAATAGACGATGGTTTCCGGCCGCTGGTAGTTCAAAATACTATCCAGATTGGACATATAGCTCTTGAAGCTGTTCATTTTGGCAGTAATGTAGTCCCCGAAGGACATATTATCCGTAGCGGAAGCCGGGGAGGTGCGGTTCATATCGAAGGACAGGTTGGTATAGTTGTGCAGCTCCTTGCTGGCTCTGGTCAGACTTCCGTAGAGGTTTCGTGCCCGGTTGTAATACTGGTGGAAAGTTTCGGTTTTCAGCAGCGTGTTTTCACTCACCCGGTTCAGCACCTGAGCGAACTGCTCCACAAAGTAGCCGCCCTTGTCCACGGAATAGACAAACAGAGGATTGTCCTGCTTGGACGCCCCGCCCTGTGCCCCCTCCCGAAGCTGGGAGAAGGGGTCGTCGGTGGTCATGGCGTGACCGGAGGGATTGTAGTCCACGGTGATGCCTAAGCAGCGGTCATAGTCATAGGGTATGAAGATCGCTTTTCCGGAGCTTTTCAGGAAATACAGGTAAAAATTATTGTAATTATTCCGCAAATCGTCGGGATTTCCCAAGAAATAGGACACGGCAGCGTAGTCAAGGAAGTATTCCACATCCACCAGTGACTCAAATTGCTCCTGAGATACATCTCCGGAATTGAGTACCTTTATCAGATTCTTAAGCTGCTCATGCTGGGAGGATTTTTTGTTGGTTTTCAGGTCATAGCAATAGAATTCGCTATTGTCCTCGTCCTCTATGCCGATGGAGTTGGTATTGGTGAAGCTGGCACCCTCCCATGTCCAGCCGCATTTATACAGGTCGCCGCCCAGCTCTTCCGCGGGCAGACGCTTCTCCAAAAACACCTTGTCCACCGGCTCGTTGAGGGTGTACACGCCCATGTGGATTCCGCTCCAGTCAAAGCTGCACAGATTGGTCAGCGGCGCAAGCACCCCCTCGGAGCGGTACAGCTCATAGGCGTAGGTTTCTCTGAGATAGGTGGAGTCCAAGCACTTATTCCACCGCAGCTCAAGCTGCTCCAGCGTGGCAAAGGTGCGGTCCTTCCGGGCATCCCGCTGCTCCTCGCTGGACCAGTCCTTCGCGCTGCTGCCGTAGTAGCTTTCCTCGTCAAAGGTCTCCTGAAAATCCAGCTTCAAATGGATCGCCTTGTAAATACCGCCCTCGTCCTCGCTGTAAAAGCTGGTGCGGGAGGTATTGCCCTTCATTCGCACACCCACCTCCCGGATCCGGTAGACGGTGCCGTTTATGGTAATGGTCATATCCGCCATGCGGTAGATGGGGGATTTAGAGTCCATGTCCCGATAGCGTTCGTAATCCTGCTGCATTTTTTGCAGCTCACCATCCGACATTTGGATGTTGATCTCGATTTTGTTATTTAAATCGAAAAGCTGCTGATACAGCTCCTCCTCGGTGCAGGGCAAAGCGTCATAGCCGATGTCTATGATACCGTCGGTATCTCCCGGCAGGGGATCCGACTGGGTGGGCTCTGTAACGGAAGGAGCGGTGGTATCCTGGCTGGGATTTGTGGCTTGTGTGGAATCCGTAGAATCCGTAGGATCCGTAGGCTCTGTGGGTACGGCTTCATCTTGGACAGAGGGCTGTGTCTGTGTTCCCTCCGTACCGGTAGTGGCGGACGTGGCATCGCCGCCGGAAAGCTGCGGAGCTTCCTCACTGCCGCAGGCAGCCATACCCAGCACCATCGCCAGACACAGCAGACATAGTATCCATTTTTTTATCATGGCAAGATCCTCCGTAAAACCAGTGGACAATTCTTCTCCCCACTCCCATACCTCCCCTGAGAGGGGAGTCTTCTTCGTGGGGGAGCAAAGAGTGTGGTGAAATGGGATAAAGCTCAGTTTATTATATCATCGAGTCAATGTTTTGTCCATAGTTGTGCTTGACGATCCTCCCCATCGATACTAAAATGGGGCTATCCTCCCTATGGAAGTGAATCTAATGAAAAAATCAATGATTGTTGCATTGGCGGCACTGCTTCTTCTTTCCGCCTGCGCGAAGCCCGCTCCGGCTGACCCACAGCTCTCCGATACCACCGGGAGCACCGAAGCCCCCGCCACCACCGAGCCTGCTCAAACACAGCCCACCACCGTCCCCGAGCCCACCGATCCCCGGGAAGTGATCTTAGGGGATTGGAGCTATGAGATCGCGGTGGACAGCAGCATGGTAGCCCTTCCGGATTTTGACGGCACGGTGGCATATCCTCTGGTCTGGAGCTTCCGGGAGGACGGCACGGTGGCTGTGATGGAGAATCGGGAAGCCTACCTGACCGCCATAGCCCAGCTTGAGGAAAAGCTTGTGGATTTCATGGTGGACAGCCGCTATGCGCTGTTTGTTTCGGAATCCAACTACCATGGTCGTTATGACGACTATATCGAAAAGGAATGGGTTACCAACGGACTGGGTGAGCAGGTTCGTCAGGAAATGACGGACAGCGTCACCGCCTTGCAGCTTTCCGTCCGCTGCGCTCCCGCCCGTTTTCTCGGGACATATACCTTGGACGGAGAATGGATCACCGTCACCGATTCTGAGGGCGGCAGCTATCTGTTCCGCTTTTCCGTATCTCAGGAGGCACTGATTCTCACCCCCGAGGAGGATAACCTCCTGCTTCAGGAGCTGAATCTCCCCCAGCCGCTGATCCTAATGCCTTGACCTTATCGTCCTTTACGAAAAATTTAACATTTCAAGGGCAGACAATCGGGAAAAACTGTGTTATACTATATAGAGTATATAGCTATAGAAAAGGAGGCGCATCCTTTTGAAATATTGGTTTGGTTATGTCACCGCGGCAATTCTGGTGGCGATCACATGGGCACTGAGCAAGCTGGCGGAGAAGTACACCGCCCTTGTGGACATGGTATACCCCTACCTGACCCGGACGGTGCAGAATTTCCTCTCCAACTGGAGCGGGGGCGTGGACTTTCTGGTATGGCAGGTGGTGGCGGTGCTGCTGATCGTAGGCGTGCTGGCCAGTTTGGTGCTGCTTATCGTTCTGCGTGGCAATTTCGTGCAATGGCTGGGCTGGGTAGCCGCGGGAGCGGCATTCCTGTTCCTGCTGCACACCGGGCTGTACGGCCTGAATTACTACGCCGGCCCGCTGGCTGAGGATGTCCGGCTGGAGGTTACGGATTACACGCTGGAGGAATTGGAGGATGCCACGGTGTACTACCGGGATCTGGCCAACACCTATTCCACTCAGGTTTCCCGGGACGCGGAGGGCAACGCCCTGTTTGACGACTTCGGTACCTTGGCTCAGCAGGCCGCCGAGGGCTTTGAAACCCTGACCTACGAGGATTCCATCTCCGTGTTCGCCGGAGATGTCACTCCGGTGAAGGAGCTGGGCTGGGCAGAGCTGTACACCTCTATGGGCATCACCGGCGTGACCATGCCCCTGACCGGCGAGGCGGCGGTGAATCCCCTGATTCCGGATGTATCGCTGCCCTTTACCATGTGCCACGAAATGGCCCACCGGATGTGCATTGCTGTGGAGCAGGATGCCAATTTCGCCGCGTTTTTGTCATGTCAGGCCAACTCCGACCCCCAATTCCAGTATTCCGCCTATTTTATGGCGTATCTGTACTGCTATAATACACTGTCCAATGTAAACACCCCGGAGTCTGCCGCGGCAGCGGCACGGATCTCCTCCGGTGTCAACGAGAATTTGCGTCACGATCTGCAGCAGTATTCCCAATTTTTCGCGGAAAACAAAGATGAAACCGCTACCGCCATCGCGGACTCCGCCAACGATGCCTATATCAAGGCCAGCGGTGATGAAACCGGAGTAAGCTCCTACGGTCACGTCAGTGACCTGCTGGTGAGCTGGCACATTCAGAAAGTCGTGCTGCCCGCACAGAAGGACGAAGCGGAATCTGCCTTTGATCCCTACGATAAGAATCAGGTAGATTTGTCAGACATCGTAGGCGCGTTGGGGGGCTAAGGATGATGTACCGTACCTTACGGGAGGGTCTTCCGGAGCTGGGACTGGAGCTGAATGACGATACCTGCCGCAAGCTGTGCGGCTTTGGCCAAGCGGTGGTTGAGCAGAATAAGGTGATGAATCTGACCGCCATCACCCAGCCGGAGCAGGTAGCCAAGCTGCATTTGCTGGACAGCCTGACGCTGCTGAGAGCGGAAAGCTTAGCCGGAAAGCGTCTGATCGACGTGGGCTGCGGCGCGGGCTTTCCCGGTGTTCCTCTGAAGATCGCCTGCCCGGAGCTAAGGCTGACGCTGCTGGATTCTCTGGGAAAGCGGATGGCGTGGCTGGAGCAGATTTTGCCCCGGTTGCAGGTGGATGCGGAATGTATTACCGCCCGTGCCGAGGAATTTGCCGCCCAGCGGCGGGAGCAATACGATTTTGCCACCAGTCGGGCGGTTGCGCGGCTGGATATCCTGCTGGAGCTGACCGCGCCCTTTGTGAAGGTAGGCGGCGCGGTGCTGGCTATGAAGGGCGCGGCTGCCAAAGAGGAGCTGGCGCAGGCGAAAAACGCCATAGACCGCTTGGGTCTGAAGCTGGAGCGGGTGGAAAAATTCCCCGTAGACGGCACGGAGCATTGCGTGATCGTGCTGCGAAAGGTAAAGCCCACGCCCCGGGCATACCCCCGCCCCTACGCGAAAATTAAAAAATCCCCTCTGTGAGCGGAAACGATTGCGAAGGTAGCTTGTAATATCTAAAGGTTTATATGTCATTGCCAGACCGGGCACACTGGTGGTGGCGATCTAACGCAGGATTTTCTACAAACTGGCCTCCCCTTTCAGGGGAGGTGTCAGCGAAGCTGACGGAGGGGTATCTCTATTTTAATATCCGCCGTCCATGGGAAAATGATATGGTAAGCGGCGAAAGTGAGGTGCTTACCATGGATACCCGGAAAATGACCCGGTGCGCGCTGTTTGCCGCGCTGCTGGCGGTGTGCGGCTGGCTGTCCGTCCCGGTGGGGGATGGAGCGGTGAGCCTGCAAACCTTTGGCGTGTTGCTTTGTTTGGGCGTGCTGGGCGGAAAATGGGGCACGGTGACCTGCCTGTGCTATGTGCTGCTGGGTGCAGTGGGCGTACCGGTGTTTACCGGTGTGCAAGGCGGCATCGGAGTGCTGCTTGGGCCGACAGGGGGCTATATTTGGGGCTTTCTTGCCTGCTCGCTGATCTACTGGGTGCTGGAAAAACGGCTTCCCATGTGGCTGTGTATGATATTGGGACTGGCGGCGTGCTATACCTGCGGCACGGTGTGGTATGCTTTGATGTATGCCCAAGGCGGTATCTGGGCGGTGGCTGTGAAATGTGTGCTGCCGTATCTGCTGCCGGATGGCGTGAAGCTGGGACTTGCGCTGGTCTTATCAAAACGAATTGGATACATAAAATCCCCTCCTGTGGCATAGCGTGTCCACAGGAGGGATGTTTTTATGAGAAAACGGGATAAGCTGATTTTGTGGGCAGCAATCATCACAGCGATCGCGCTGGCGGTTTCCATCATCAGCGCGCAGACCATCGAAACCGCAAGCTGGGGACTGAGCTTCCGCACCGAGGGTGCGCCGCCGGTGGGAACGGCGGGCTCTGAGCAGCTAAAAAAATACGATGCCGCCTATGTGGGGGATGTTTCCCAGAAGAAGATCTACCTGACCTTTGACGCGGGCTATGAAAACGGCTGTACCGAAAAGATTTTGGATGTACTTAAAAAGCATGAGATATCCGCGGCGTTTTTCCTCTGCGGCAGCTATCTGGAGCGTAACGGCGATCTGGTTCGGCGAATGGCTGAGGAAGGACATATTGTGGGGAATCACACCATGGATCACCCGGATATGAGCAAGATCACCGATAAAGAAGCCTTTGCAAAGCAGCTCACTCAGTTGGAAACCCTGTATCAGGAGCTGACCGGACAGGAAATGCCCAAATACTACCGCCCCCCTCAGGGGACATACAGTGAGGAAAATCTGCGGCAGGCGCAGGCGTTGGGCTACAAAACTGTATTTTGGAGCTTAGCCTATGTGGACTGGAACAATGACGACCAGCCCACGGTGGAGTATGCCTATAGCAAGCTGCTGCCCCGGATCCATAACGGCGCGGTGGTGCTGCTGCACTCCACCAGCCAAACCAATGCCGAGATCCTAGATGAGCTGCTGACCAAATGGACGGACATGGGCTATACCTTCGGCACGCTGGATGAGCTCTTTGCGTAAAAAACCTCCCATCATAGGGGGCAATGTCATTCCGTTTAGGCTGTCATTGCGAGGAGCGAAGCGACGTGGCAATCTCCCCAAAATCCTCCTCCGCATCCGTAGGGGCGGGTATGCCTTCCCCCGAGGGGTGGTGCTCCGCGCAGCGAATCTATAATCTTAATGATTGCCGGTGGCAATCATTAAGATTATTCCCGCGCAGCGAGTGGAGGAATCCGTTCTCCAAAAAGGGGGTAACGGATTGCCACGCGCTTCGCGCTCGCAATGACAGGCTAAACTTAATGGCATTGTCCTGACGGAAGGGGCGGTAGCGATAATTTATACCATTGCGGAAGTGATGATCGCCATCTTGTAGACCTCGTCGGCATTGCAGCCACGGGACAGGTCGTTGATGGGCGCGGCAAGACCCTGCAAAATCGGGCCGTAGGCCTCGAAGCCGCCCAGCCGCTGAGCGATTTTGTAGCCGATGTTGCCGGCTTCAATGGTGGGGAAGATAAAGGTATTGGCATAGCCCGCCACGGGAGAGCCGGGGAACTTTAGCTGACCTACCTCAGGCGCGACAGCGGCATCAAACTGCATCTCGCCGTCAATGAGCAGCTCGGGGTCCAGCTCCTTTGCGACAGCGGTGGCATCGTGGCTCAGCTTTACCGTGCCGCCCTTGCCCGAGCCGTTGGTGGAGAAGCTGAGCAT
>CAZAOL010000063.1:0-8451 GCA_964486785.1 uncultured Oscillospiraceae bacterium | reverse complement strand
CTCCTTCCGGCGCAGCCTGCTTTTGCTTAGGGACTTTTTTTACAGCCCCTTTTTTTAATATGATATACGGTTATTGCTCCTTGGGCACCTGCTTCATGGACAGACTGATGCGGTGGCGTTGTTCATCCACCTCCAGCACCACGACCTTCACCACATCCCCCACCTTTACCGCCTCGCTGGGATGGCGCAGGCGGCGGTTGGTCACCTGAGAAATGTGCACCAAACCGTCCTGATGCACGCCAATGTCCACGAATACGCCGAAATCGATCACATTCCGCACCGTTCCGGTGAGCACCATACCGGGCTTGAGATCCTTCATTTCCAGCACATCCTTACGCAAGATCGGCGCAGGCAGCTCATCACGGGGGTCTCGGCCGGGCTTTGCCAGCTCCTTGGCAATATCGATCAGAGTCGGCTCACCCACGGCACACTCCTGCGCCGCTTTCGCCACCCCGTATTCCTCCAGCCGTGCGGGAAGTGAGGACAAATCATCGCCCTTTTTCAGCCCGAACAGGGCAATCAGTGCCTTGGCGGCCTCGTAGGACTCCGGGTGGATGCCGGTGTTGTCCAGCAGCTCCTTGCTTTCCGGGATCCGCAGGAAGCCGGCGCACTGCTGGAATGCCTTCGGCCCAAGCTTGGGCACTTTTTTAAGCTGTGCCCGACTGGTGAACGCGCCGTTTTCCTCACGATATGCCACAATATTCTTGGCAGTGGTGGTATTCAGACCGGACACCTGCTGCAGCAGGCTTCTGGATGCGGTATTCGCATCCACACCCACGGCGTTGACGCAGTCCTCCACCACAGCCCCCAGCGCGCTGTCCAGCTCCTTTTGGGGGCAGTCATGCTGATACTGCCCCACACCGATGGCCTTGGGGTCGATTTTCACCAGCTCCGCAAGAGGATCCTGCAGCCGCCGGGCAATGGACACCGCCGAGCGCAGATTTACGTCAAATTCCGGGAATTCCTCCGCTGCCAGCGGGGACGCGGAATATACGGAAGCTCCCGCTTCGTTGACGATGGCATAGCTGGCCTCGGGGAAGGAGCGCAGCAGCTCCACCGTCATCGCTTCGGTTTCCCGGGATGCCGTACCGTTGCCAATGGCAATGTGCTTCACGGCGTGCTTGCGCATCAGCCGGGACAGGACCTCGATGGCTTCCTGCTTCTTCCGTTCGCTGAAGGTTGGATAGACCACGGAGGTGTCCAGCACCTTGCCGGTGGCATCCACCACCGCCACCTTGCAGCCGTTGCGGTAGCCGGGGTCTAAGCCCATGGTCACAAAGCCCTTCACCGGGGGCTGCATCAGCAGCGGTTTCAAATTCAGGGCAAAGTTGGCGATGGCTCCGGATTGTGCCCGCTCAGACAGGGTGCTGCGAGTTTCCCGCTGAATGGAGGGGAAGATCAGCCGCTCATAGGCATCCTCCGCGGCGGCGCGGACAAAGGCAGATACAGTAAGTGTTGGCTTCAGCGCAGCCCGGCACACCAGTGCCGCGCCCTCGTTTCCGGGCAGAGCCACATTAGGCTTCAGGAAGCCCTCCTTTTCGCCACGGTCAATAGCAAGGATCTGATGATCCATCAGCCGGGAAATGGGCTGAGAAAAGTCATAATACAGCCGGTACACGCTGTCGCTTTCCGAATCCTCTGCCTTGCAGGTAAATACGCCCCGGCGGTCAACGAGCTGACGCAGACTGCCGCGAATGGCAGCATCGTCGCTCAGATCCTCGGCAATGATATCGCTTGCCCCCTGCAAAGCCTCCTCCACGGAGTTGACTTCCTTTTCTGGGTTTACATAATCTTCCGCAAGCACCGCCGGATCCTGCCCGTCCTGAGCAAAGATCGCCGCCGCCAAAGGCTCCAGTCCCTTTTCCCGGGCGATGGACGCGCGGGTACGCCGCTTCTGCTTGTAGGGACGGTACAGATCTTCTACCTCTGCCAATGTTGCCGCGGCATCAATGGCCGCCGACAGCTCCTCGGTGAGCTTGCCCTGATTTTCAATGGAACGCTTCACCTCGTCCCGCCGCTCCTGCAGATTCCGCAGATAGGTCAGCCGGCTCTCCAGTGTACGAAGAACCGTATCATCCATAGCTCCGTGCTGCTCCTTGCGGTAGCGGGCGATGAAGGGGATGGTGTTGCCCTCGTCCATCAGGGCGATCACGTTTTCAATATACTGAAGCTTCTGCCCCAGCTCCTGGGACAGGATTTCCGCAATGGTTGCCATAATTTGCTCTCCTTGTGAATGATTTTCTGCCATTATACCACATCCTCCCCCAAAAAGAAAGCACCCAAATCTCACATTGTCATTGCTATGAAAAAGAGCAAGAACAAAGGAAAAAACCTTCTATTCTTGCTCTTGTCTTATTCTGCTGTCGATATGCGGATTTCATCAACTCGATATGTTCTCGCTGTGCTCGAACTCGATATATTGTCGCTACGCGCCAAATCGATATGAGATAGACCCCTCGCTTGCGAAGCAAGCATATCGAGCTAAAGGCATATCGAGTTGCGTTAGCAACATATCGAAAATCCCGCAAGGGATTTATCTCGATACGTGTTATCCGTTAAGGATAACACGCTAAGCAGTGCTTATTTATCATTGGGTTCAAAATGGATAATCTTGTCGGTAATCTCCAACGCCTTGGGGCGGTGGGTGACGATGATCACCGTCTTATCCGTCATGGAGCGCAGGTTGTCCAGCACCTTTGCCTCGGTGGCTTCATCCAGCGCGCTGGTAGCCTCGTCCAGCAGCAGAACCGGACGCTGGGAGTAGATGGCCCGGGCGATGGCGATCCGCTGGAGCTGACCTTCGGAAAGCCCCGCGCCACGCTCGCCCAAAAGGGTATCCAGCCCCCCCGGCAGCTCGTCCACAAATTGCTGGGCACAGGCAACCGCCAATGCCTGACGGATCTGATCATCTTTTGATTCCGCGTCCTTTTCTCCGAAGGTGACCACCTGACGGATCGTACCGCTCATAAGCTGGTTTCCCTGCGGAACATAGGCAAACAGCCCACGCCACCCGGCATCCAGCTTTATTTCCTCTCCGGCGGACACATATACCTCGCCGCTGTCCAGCGGATACATACTCATCAGCAGCTTCAGCACAGTGCTTTTTCCGCAGCCGGAAGGGCCGCAGAAGGCTACATACTCACCCTTTTGGATTTGAAGATTCAGATCCTTCAGCACCCGGCGGCGGCTTTCGCCCTCACCCACACTTTGGTAGGTGAAGCAAACATCCCGCAGACCGATGCTCTCCAGCTCCTGCCGGTAGAATTGCGGCATATCCGCTCTTGCGGGCGTGACCTGCTCCTGGGGATAGCACTCCGCCTCCATCAGCCGCTCCGCGCTGGCAAGCATGGCGGAGTATTTGGGGAAATAGGCGGAAATATTGGCAATGGGCGCGTTGGTCTGACTGACCAACTGCAGCACGGCGGTAAAGCTACCGTAGCTCATGGTTCCATTCAGGATCCCGTAGCCGCAGTAGACCGCGCCGAACACATACACGCAATTCATGACAATGCCGAAGCTGTTATGGAACAGGTTAGACAGCCGGTTTTTCTTCATCCGCGCCTGCCTATGCTCCTGCATTTTCTCCACGCCCTGCTCCATGGCAGTTTCCTGCTGTCCGAAGGCGCGAAGGATCATCAGGCTGCCCAGATGCTCGGTCAGGAACACCCGCAGCGCGCCGTCGGCAAGCTGTACCTGCCGGTGCAGCCGCTTCATCAGCTTGCGGAATGCCCAAGTCAGCACAATCACCAGCGGCCCGCCAATAACGAACGCCCAGCCAAAGCCGGGAGCAATAGCAATCAGCAGCACCACAGCAGAGATCATCCGCGCCAAAGTACCTGCAATTCCCGGCAGGATCTGGGTGACGGCATCTGCCACCACCACTGTATCGGAGGTCATGCGGTTGAGCCATTCTCCGGAATGTGTTGCCGTAACCGCGGCGTAATCTCCCGTAAGCAAGCATCCGAACAGCCGCTGCTTGTAGCTATTCTCCAAAGAGGCGCGGGTATATTCTTCCAAAAAGCGGTAGAATGTTCGCAGGGCGAACTGCCCAAGCACCAGCAGAATCAACGCCAGGGCATAGCGAAGGAAGCCCTGCACATCATGCGCCATGGCACCGTCCACCAAGCCGCTGAGAAACAGGGCGTAGCCCATGCTGGAGCCGCCCAAAACCATATTGGACAGCAGCAGTATGCCAACATATCTTTTTTTGCCCTTGGCAGCCGCCGTAACCCAGCGCAAGGTTGCCTTATCCCCGGTTTTCTGCTTCATGTTACCGTTTCCTCGTTAATTTGCGTGAGAATCTGCGGATTCGAATTAAAAGCACCCGAATCCAAAAGAAATCGCACCACAGATGCACATACAGGCGGTATCTCCAATCCGTGACCTTCAGCTCCCGTTTTCCGTCCCGGAGCACGGCAGCGAGCACGCCGATGATCCACGAATCCGGCACGCCGAATTCCCGGACGCAGCGGTTATCGCCGCAGATCACATAGTCGTCCTTGCGAACCTTCAGGATCCTGTGCAGCACATATCTTCCGTTGGGACGCTTATACAGTACCGCGTCATACCGCTTGCACCGCCCTTCCGGACGGGGCGCAATCACCATCAGGTCTTTGCCCTGTCGAATCAGCGGGAGCATACTGTCCCCAACATTGGAATGAATGAGCTGCTCACCCCGCCCCAGCACCTGCTCAAAGGTGGCGTTATTCATCCAGCGCGTTGATGGCGCGCAGCTTGCCCAAGATCTTGTCCACATCGGCGGAGACAACCTCACGGCTGACATCGTATTTGGCAAGCATATTTTCAATGATTTCTTCCCGGGTGGTCTGCTCCTTCAGATAGTCCACAATGGCGGCTGCCGTGGCATTGGAGCGGACAAGACCGGAAAAATCCGCAGAACCGGTGGATACCAGAATCTGTTCACCTCCCACCTCGTGGGTAATAAATCCTTCCTTCAGCTTCATAACAAATCCTCCTATGATTTTTTCATACCTTCGTAGGCGACTAAGGCCGCCTCCGGCTCCATATTACAGCCCAAAGCAAACAGTCCTGTGCGTCCCACCAGCTTGTCCACCAGCGAGAGGGTCTTGGACATAGCCACGGGGTCGGAGGGGCGGTAGCTTTGCTGGATCAGCAGGGGCAGTGCCTTTGCCACCGGCAGGGGGGCAATACGGTTTTCCTCCGCCCGGCTCAGCACGCAGATCCCTTTCAGGGGCACACAGAGATTGCTTCCCAGCCGGTGCTTTCCGTTCCACGGCGTTCCGCAAACCACCACTTGGGAATCTTCGATTTTCAAAAGCGGCTTATCGTCGTTGACGGTCACTGCCCGGTCGCCAAAATGCTTTCGCCACAGGGCGGTGTGGGTGGATTTTCCCGTGCCGCTTTTGGCGGTAAAGAGATACCCCTCTCCGTCCACACTGATGGCGGAGCCGTGAAACAGCAGCGTATCAAACTCCAGCATGGCCACCGCGATTTTGCGGTAGATCGCCAGCGACTCCAGATAGTCGTCCCGAAACTGCCGAATAGGGATACCCTCCAAAATGTCCTCTTTGGCGGAACGCTCCCGCTCATAATCAATATCCGCCTGAGTAGAGGCAACATACAGCTCCGCCGGGGCATCGGTCAAAAAGTCCCGACAGTACCTGCGCAGCTTCTCGTGCAGACAGGATATTCCAATATTTTTTCCCGCAAGGGCAATGGTAAATTCACACATAATATGTCCATCCTTGAAAACAGGCGCCGCTCAACGCAGCGCCTGTCTTCATTTTCCGTTGATGTAGGGGTATTAGCCCAGACCGGGGAACAGATCGCCGAAGTCAGCGCTGTCGCCGCTGCCAACGCCGCCGTTGACCAAGCCGCCGCTATTGCCACCGCTGGTGGAGATAACATCCTCAGCGTCAAAAGCAACAACTTCCATCTCCGCATCCTGATAGAAATTCTTCATCGTGCTTACTCCTTACACTATAGCTTGCGGGAATACTCCCGTTGCTAGCATTGTAGCATAATTTTTCAATGATTGCAATATATTTTTTATAATTTTTTAGAAAAAATCAGAAAGTATCGGAAATCGCGAAGCTTCTGGAGGCACCCTGTACCACCGTGCCGTCCATCGTCTCCCAGTAGGCCGTTACCGTGAATGTCGCATCGTAGGCCCGCTGGGGGATTCCCAGCAGAGTGTAGGTGACGAAATATTGGGCGTCCTTGCCGAACAGGGCGGCAGCATTGGAAATCAAGGTACTGCCCGCACGCACCTGCTCATATACAGTATGGCTGGACAGGGTCTGAACACTGCCTAAAAGGGCCACCTCAAAGCCCACGCTGCGGTAGCCCAACCCGTCCACGGCGGTCAGCACCCGCAGATCCGTAGAAGCGGACTGGGCGGTGGTTCCGTTGGTGAGCTGGTATTTTACCGTCAGGGTGTCCTCGTTCAGGAATCTGGCATAGGCCCAACCGGAAACGGTTTCCGGGCTGATGGGCTGCGTCAGGGTTTCATCGGCGTACCATCCCGCGAATACACAGCCCTCCTTCACCGGGGCGGTGTAGACCTCGCCGCGATAGGGCGCGATGTCCATATAATTCTCCGCAGGCTCGTATGCCGTTTCTGCCAGCACAGGGCCGTTGTTGAAATCCAGCCCGCCGGGGGATACCACATTGGTCACCGGATGGGACTCAAGAAAGCTCAGTCCCTCGCTGACCTGAGTTTCGCTGCCCAGCAGCAGCCAGTCCTCCCGCTCGTAGCCGGAAACCGCCTGTGCCTGTGTGCCAACGACCACCGGATCGTTCCATGTCACGTCTACGGCATACCATTGTCCGTCCACACAAACATAGTTCCACATATGCGCGCCGGGGATATCGTCCACATTGCTTTTCGCGTCTCCCTCCACCAGCACACAGCCGATGCCCAGCCGGTCGCACAGCACCTTGAAGGCTTTGGAATACCCTTCGCATACCGGGCCTTCCGTGCCTACACGGCCGGACAGCGCGCTGATGCAGCCCCAGGGGTCCATGTCTTCGGCGGTAGTGATACCGGAATTGTAGCTGTTGGTCTGGGTAAGCACCCGGTTGAGATAGCGGACCTGCTCATACACAGGGGCATCCGTGGGACAGTCTGCCAAGATCCTGTCGGCATCCGCCTGACATTGGGCAATGGCCTCCGTCAGCACGTCCAAATCCTGATATTTCTCGTTACGGATGTCAAAATCCGAGGTTTTCAGGGAGAAATACACATTCATGGTGTAGGTCACTGTACCCGCACCGTCACGGTAGGTATATCCGTAATTCACGCTCCAGCTATAGCGGCTTGCTCCGCTGAGCCAAAACACCTCCGGGCAATCCCGGTGGAATGCGTTGTAGCACTCCGACAGGTAGCTCATGATTATCTGGAACTGAGGATAAGCCAGTGCAACGGCGGCGTCCTTCGCTGCCTCTGCGGGAGTCTGAGAGCCGGAGTAGGTAAAGCCGGTGGACTGGGTCTGAGAAGCGGCAAGATACAGATAATCGCTTCCCACCTGCGTTCCCTTTGTGGGATCGGCAAGACAGCCGGTGGCAGTGGCATTGTCCGTCAGCCAGCTATAAAAATCTCTCGCATAGTCCGGAAGCTGGGCAATGCGGTCGATCCACAGCACATGATTTCCCTCCGCTAAGCTGGGGGCGGAATCCGCAGTTGCCGATGTATCCTGCCGGGAAATCGAAATCTCCTCAAAGCCGGAAACAGTCTGCGTGTCCGGGCTTACAGCCCATGCCGGTGCCGCGCAAAGGACAGTCGCCAGAATAGCCAGCACCAAAACCAGCGATAGCGATTTTTTAACGGTCAGCATAGAGAAACCTCCTGAAATATCCCCCGGCAAGAATCTCTCCGAGTTGGAATCTGTAAATAGTTTATCATCGTTTTTCCTATATGTAAAGTATAAAAACTGCTGTATGTCTGCAAATCAACTGTATTAAGCCGTAGGGCGGGGTCATGACCCCGCCGCAGAGTGTCAATACCCCCCGTCATTGCGAGTAGGCCCCTTGCGGGCCGACGTGGCAATCTCATTTTATTCCTTTAACAACCTTGAATCCTGCGTAATTCCAACAAAACTGCGTAGTTTTTCATTGAGATTCCCACGGTCGCTTCGCTCCCTCGGAATGACACCACTTTTTTGACAGTCTCGGGCGGGGTCATGACCCCGCCGCAGAGTGTCAATACCCCCCGTCATTGCGAGAAGGCCCCTTGCGGGCCGACGTGGCAATCCGTAATGCCCTTTTAGAGCGGATTCTCACGCCTGCTGACGCAGGCTCAGAATGACAAGGGCTTGCTTAACTTAATGACATTGCCAGGGGGGAGGGAGCATTAGGATTTTGCATTAGAAAAGGCACCGCCGAAGCGGTGCCTTTCGGGAATGTAAGATTAGTGAATCGCGCCGCCGTTGAACGGATCGGAGGGCTGCAGCAGGTCATTCAAGCCACCAC